>DATCRS010000096.1:0-5268 GCA_036568845.1 Devosia sp.
CGCCCGCCACCTTCGACAGGCGCTCCGACAGGTCGGTCCAGTCGTTGAACGGCCGGTCGATGGGCGTCGCGAACAGGTGGCCGTTGATGCCGACGATCTTCGACAGCAGTTCCGCCCGGAAGCCGTTCATCACCGACAGGACGATGATCAGCGTGGCGACGCCGAGCGCGATGCCGAGCACCGAGAAGAACGCCACCACCGAGACGCCGCCGCCGCGGCGGCGGGCGCGCAGGTAGCGCCCGGCGAGGAGGAACTCGAAGCGGGAGAACGGTCCGCTGGTGGCTGCCGGGTCGCTGGCGGGGGCGCTCAAATGTCGTCGAGCCGCTGCGGTTCGATGAGCGACTTGAGCCGCGCCACGGCATCCCCCACGGCGAGCGTCTCGCGTTCGCCGGACTTGCGGTGCTTGACCTCCACCGTTCCGTCCTTGAGGCCGCGCGGCCCGACGATGAGCTGGTAAGGGATGCCGATCAGGTCCGCCGTGGCGAACTTGCCGCCGGCCCCCAGATCGCGATCGTCGTAGAGGGCATCGATGCCGGCCTTGCCGAGCTCGGCATAAAGCTTTTCGGCGGCGGCATCGCTTTCGGCGTCACCGACCTTGAGATTGATGACGACGGCCTCGAAGGGCGCGACGGAAACTGGCCAGACGATGCCGGCATCGTCGTGCGAGGCCTCGATGATGGCGGGCACCAGGCGGGTCGGGCCGATGCCGTAGCTGCCACCTTGCACCTCGATTTCCTTGCCATCGGGACCGGTGACGGTCGCCTTCATCGGCTTGGAGTACTTGGTGCCGAAGTAGAAGATGTGGCCGACCTCGATGCCGCGGGCTGCGAGCTGGTGCTCGGGATCGACAGCGGCCTTGAAAGCTGCCTCGTCCGTCATCTCGTCAGTAGCGGCAAAGAGCGACGTCCAATCGTCGAAGATCGGCGTCAAGTCGCCGCGGTAGTCGGTGTCGATCGGCGGAATCGGCTTGTCCACGAGGCGCTTGTCCAGGAACACGGCGCTCTCGCCCGTTTCGGCCAGCACGTGGAACTCGTAGCTCAGGTCGCCGCCGATGGGTCCGCTGTCGGCGCGCATCGGAATGGCGGTGAGACCCATACGGCGAAAGGTGCGGAGATAGGCCACGAACATGCGGTGGAAGGCCCTGACCGCGCCATCGCGATCGATGTCGAACGAATAGGCGTCCTTCATCAGGAATTCGCGGCTGCGCATGGTGCCAAAGCGCGGGCGCACCTCGTCGCGGAACTTCCACTGGATGTGGTAGAGGTTGAGCGGCAGGTCCTTGTAGGACTTTACGTAGGTACGGAAGATGTCGGTGATCACCTCCTCGTTGGTGGGACCGTAGAGCATGTCGCGTTGCTTGCGGTCCTTCACGCGGAGCATCTCCTCGCCATAGTCGTCATAGCGCCCGCTTTCGCGCCAGAGGTCGGCCGACTGCAGCGTGGGCATCAGCAGCTGCACGGCGCCGGAACGGTTCTGCTCTTCCTCGACGATGCGGACGATCTTCTGGAGCACCTTGAAGCCGAGCGGGAGCCAGGCATAGCTCCCCGCCGCCTGCTGCTTCAGCATGCCGGCACGCAGCATCAGCTGGTGCGAGATGATCTCGGCTTCCTTCGGCGTCTCCTTGAGGACGGGAAGAAAGTAGCGGGAGAGACGCATGAAAACTCCTCGGGCGCGCCGGATTCGGTGGCTTTCCTATAGCGCAAGGCAGCAAACAGAGGGAACCGGATTTCGGGGCGAAACTGCGGCGGCGCAGCGCTTGGGCAGGAACGAAAACTGCCCACGGATCGGGCAGTTTTCGCGTATGAAGAAATGCGATGGCTGCCATGCAGAATCTGCGTGACAGCACGAAAATCCGTTGTTACGGTCCGGCCCCATAAGAACACAGGCAGCCGCAAGCTGCCGGACGTCGACAACGTCAAGGGAGGAGCGTTGGCAGCCGCTTCACAGCGAGCCTAAGACCAGCGTATTGTCGAAAACTCCATCAAAGCAGGGCTTCGGCCCTGCTTTTTTCATTTCGGAGGGAGCCATGGCCACAGCTGACGATCTACGCCGGATCGCCCTGTCTTTGGAGGGAACGACGGAGGCGCCGCATTTCGACCGCGCGGCGTTCCGGGTGAAGCGGATCTACGTCACGCTCGCGGCCGATGGCCGCACCGCCAACCTCAAGCTCACGCCGGACGAACAGGAGTTCAAGACCATGATGGCGCCCGATGTGTTCCACGCCATCGACAATGGCTGGGGCCGCCAGGGCTGGACGACGATCGAGCTCGCTGCGGCGAGCGCGGATGAGCTCCGGGCGGCGCTGGAGATGGCCTGGGCCCATGCGGTCGGGCCGGCGAAGAGCCGCTAGCGCCAGTACTCGCGGAGCAAGGGGTTGCCGAGCCCCCAGAGGAGGAGCGCGGTCAGCACGGCGGCAAGAAGCGTGGTCGCGAGCAGCTTGGGCCAGAAGCGGAAGATGCCCGCGGGGGCGCCACGTTCACTACCCGGCACATGCTCACCCGCATCGATCTGGTTACGCACCTTGAAGGGCAGCACCATGAAGAGGCAGAGCCACCAGACGATGAAGTAGACGGCGAAGATGGTGACGATAGACATGGGGCGTCATACCCCGTGCACGAAGACCGCTACATTGGGCTTTTTGCCCCAGTAGTTGGCGACCTCGCTGCGGATGGCGCGTTGCAGCGCAGAATTGACGAGCTCGAGATCCGCGCGACGCTTGGGCGGAATGCTCTTCAGCGTGCCGTTGATGGTGCGGCGGACGATGTCGGCAATAGACTCCTCGTCGTCCTCGACTTCCGGCAGGCCCTCGATGGCCATCTGCACGGTATCGGCAAGCTGACCGCGGCCGTCGATGACCAAGCTCACGACGATATGGCCACCGAACATCAGCCGGCGACGGCCGCGCACGCCGGATTCGTCCGGCGTGCAGAGGATGTTGCCGTCGAGGTAGAGCTCGCCGGTGCGGACCTCGCCGGGGAAGTGCATGGTATCGGGGAAGAGCCGCACCAGGTCGCCGTTGCGGGCGTGGACGACGGTGTCGATGCCGTGCTGGCGGCCGAGCCGGGCATGGGCTTCCAGATGGGCAGCTTCGCCGTGAACCGGCACCAGCACTGCCGGCTTCACGGCGTCATAGAGGCGCTTCAGCTCCTCGCGGCGCGGGTGGCCGGTGGTGTGCACCAGAGCATCGCTCTGGGTGATGACCTCGATGCCGCGGTCGATGAGCAGGTTCTGGATGTCGATGACCTCGCGCTCGTTGCCGGGAATGGCCCAGGACGAAAAGATCACGCGGTCGCCGGCATTGAGATCGATGGCCGGATGCTCTTCGCGCGCGATGCGGGCAATGGCGGCGCGCGCCTCGCCCTGGCTGCCGGTGCAGAGCAGCACGACTTTCGAACGCGGCAGCGTCTTGTATTCGTCCTGATCGAGGAAGGGGGCGATGCCTTCGAGCATGCCGAGCTCGCGGGCGATGCCGCCGATGCGGTGCAGGGCCCTGCCCGACAGCACCACCTGGCGGCCAGCCTTCTCGGCGGCACGGGCGATGGAGATGACCCGGCCGACATTGGAGGCGAAGGTGGTGATTGCGACGCGGTGCGGCGCCTCGGCGATCAGCGCCTCGAGGGTCGAGGCGACCTCATCTTCGGAGGGGCTGGTGCCGTCCTTGAGCGCATTGGTGGAGTCGCAGATGAGGGCGACGGGAGAGCTCGTATCGTCGCCGATTTCGGCGAAACGCTTCATATCCGTCGGCGGCGCGCCGACCGGGTGCGGATCGAGCTTCCAGTCGCCGGTGTGAATGGCACGGCCGACAGGCGTGGTGATCAGCAGCGCGCAGCTCTCGGGAATGGAGTGGGCGACGTTGATGGCTTCGATGGTGAAGGGCCCGACGGTGAAGGGTTTCCCCACCCGCATGGGCCGGACCTCGACATCGTCCACGATCTGGTCGGCGGCCCGCTTGGCGGCCAGCATGGCGGCGGTAAAGGCAGTGGCGTAGACCGGGCGCTCGAAGGCCGGCCAGAGGTCCAGCACGCCACCATAATGGTCTTCGTGGCTATGGGTGAGGATCAGGGCCAGGACGTCGTCGGCGATCTCCTCGAGGAAGCTCGGGTCGGCCATGATGAGCTCGATACCCGGCTGGTTCGGCCCGCCGAAGGTGACGCCGCAATCGACGACGATCCACTTGCGGCTGCGCTCGGGGCCGAAGCCGTAGGCGGCCATGTTCATGCCGATCTCGCCGACGCCGCCGAGGGCTACGAATACCAGCTCGTCCTGCTGTTGCCTTGCCATCCCGTCCGTCCTCGTTAGGCCCTGACGCTCGCGGTGGCGCCGAAATGCACGTCGCCCGCGGTGATTGCGACACGGGAATTGTCGTTGGCCCGGACGATCAACCGTCCGGCGTCGTCGATGGTTTCGAACACGCCCCGCACGACCTCGCCATCGCGGCTCACAGCCACCGGTGCGCCGATGCCGGCGGCCAACTGGCGCCAAAGTGTGAGGATGCCGGCGACGTTGCGGCCGTTGTCCCAGAGCTCGACCGCATCCACCCACTCGTCGGCGAGCGCGGCAAAGATCTGCTCTGCAGTCACCTGCCAGCCGAGGCTCGCGATCGAGGCGGCCGGGTACGGCAGCCTTTCAGGTGCCGCGACGACATTGACGCCAAAGCCGATAACGACGGCCATGCGGTCGTCCGGACGCTTCTGCGCTTCGAGCAGGATACCAGCGAGCTTCGCACCATCGGCTAGCACATCATTGGGCCACTTGAGCGCGATGCGCGCCCCGCCCTGCCCGTCCGCGCCGTCGATGCCGAACTTCACCTGGGCGCCCGGCACCAGCGAGGCGAGGGCCCGGTTGAGCGCCACGCCGGCGACAAAACCAAGCGTCGCCGTGACCGCCGGATCGCAGTTGGGAACAACCAGCAGGCTGGCGGCGAGGTTGCCGTGCGGCGTTTCCCACTGCCGGCCGCGGCGTCCCCTGCCCTCGGTCTGCTTGAGGGCCGCGAACCACACATCGCCGACGTCTCCCGCCCGGGCCGCATTCGCCGCCTCGGTGCTGGTGGAACCCACGGTGTCAAACCCGTGGAGCCGGTAGCCGCGGGCAGAAGCCTTGGTGCCGAGCCAGAAGCCCGCCACCTAGAACAGGCTTCCTGCCGCGACGCGTGCGGCGGCGGCGAGCGGCGAACCGACGGTGAGGAAATAGGTGACGACCAGAAAGCCGGTCGCAGCAAGGATGAAGGTCAGTTCGCGCGGCACGGCGGCGAACTCGGCCACCGGCTCG
>DATCRS010000097.1:0-5259 GCA_036568845.1 Devosia sp.
GTGTTGTAGAAGCCCGCCGTTTCCGTCGCCATTTCGCGGAAGCGGCGCATGCCTTCGGGGCTGTCGTGGAACCACCAGGGTGGGCCGAGCCGCAACGCCGGATAGACGCCGGCCAGCGGCGCCAGCTCGCGCGCGTAGCCGGTCTCGTCGAGGGTGAAGAGCACGACGGTGAGATTGGGATCGGTGCCAACGGCATCGAGCAGCGGCTTCAGCGCGCCGACATAGTCGGTGCGGGTCGGGATATCGAACCCCTTGTCGCGACCGAACCTCTGCAGCATCCCCGGCGAGTGGTTGCGCCACGAGCCAGGGTGAATCTGCATGACGAGACCGTCATCGGCGCTCATCCGCGCCATCTCGGTTAGCATCTGGGCGCGGAACAGCGCCTTGTCGCGCGCATCGGCCCTGCCGGTCCGCACCTTGTCGAACAGCGCGCCGGCTTCCTTGGGTAGCAGGTCCGCCGTTTCGGCTGTGGGGTGGCCGTGGTCGGTGGAGGTGGCGCCCATTTGCCTGAAGTAGGCGCGGCGCTGCCGGTGGGCGTCGAGATAGCCCGGCCAGTGGCCGGTATCGAGACCGGTGATCTCGCCGAGCTTGTCGAGATTTTCGGCAAAGCCCTGAAAATCAGGATCGACCACCGAGTCCGGCCGATAGGCGGGAACGACCCTGCCCTTCCAACCGCTGTCGCGGATCTGCTTGTGCCAGACGAGCGGATCGAGCGCCGCATCGGTGGTCGAGATCACCTCGATATTGAAGCGCTCGTAGAGCGCACGCGGCAGGAATTCTGGCCTGCCCAGGCAATCGGCGATCTGATCATAGATGGCGTCGGCAGTGGTCGGCGTCAGCCGGTCGTGGACGCCGAAAAGTGTCTCGAGCGTATGGTCGAGCCATAGACGCGTCGGGGTGCCGCGGAAGAGGTAGTAGTGCTCGGCAAAGAGCCGCCAGATCTTGCGGCCGTCCTGCTCGACCGCAAAGCCATCGGCCGTGGGCACGCCGAGGTCCTCGAGGCGGACGCCCTGCGAGAACAGCATGCGGAAAACGTAGTGGTCGGGGACGATCAGCAGTTGCGCCGGATCGGGGAACGGCAGGTTCTCGGCATACCAGCGCGGCTCGGTGTGGCCGTGCGGCGAGATCAATGGCAGGCCCTTGATACCATCGTAGAGCTCCCGCGCAACGCGGCGGGAATTGGGTTCGGCGTCAAACAGGCGATTGTCGTCGAGCAGCAAGTCCGGTCCCCCTCCGAGGCGAGTCCTACGGAGGCGATCCACCCATGTCAACATACAAGCTGATGAAACTTGTATGATGACTTTCGCCTCGGTGAACTACCATACTAGTTCGGCGGAAACGGATGCAACAGAATCTTGCACAAGCTAGCGCGAGAGAAAAGACGATAGCTTACAGTAGCTTGGCAGATTGGGCCGGTGACTTTGTGTTTCGGCCTAGTCAGGCCGGCCGGCATAGACGAGCTTGAGCGCAAGCCGCAGACGACCCGCGACATGCGTCCGGTCGCCCGCCGCCGCGGCGCCCTGCAGCACCGTCAGAAGAAGATCGGCCACCTCTCCGGCGCGCTGGCGCGAGGGCTCATCGAGGCGGGCGACCACCGCATCGCGAAGCGCGGCTACCGTCGCCGCATCGGCGAGGAGAACCGGGGGCGCGAAAGCCTCGAGCACGCGATCGAGAAAGGCCAGCACCCGTTGCGGACCCTTATTGTCGATCGGATCGGCGGCGATGAGCGCTTCGAGTGCGCTGCGGTTGTGGGCGGCAAGCTGGCGGGCGAGGCCGGTCTTGTTCTCGAAGCGCTGGATCAGTGCCGCGCGGCTGAGACCGACCTCCGTAGCGACGTCGGCCAGGGTAAAGCCGGCACCTTCGCGCAGCATGACGCGACGGGTGGCATCGAGGACGTCGGTGTCGGAAACGAGCTTTGGGCGCGGCATGCACGAGCCATAACCGACGCGCGGGTTATATTCCAGCCGGCTCGTAGAGCGCCGCCATCCGGCGCGCCTCCTCGGCCATGCGGGCGCGGAGCTCGGGCGGTTCCAGCACTTCGATCTCCGAGCCGACGCGGCGCATCTCGCGCGTCGCCCAACCGACCTCCTCGATTGGGATGGTGAGCTCGGCCCAGCCATCGATATCGGGTTCGATCACCGCGGCTTCGACGGCGTCTTTCACGGTCTGGCTGATGTCCTTCAGCCGCCGGCGGCCGAGCTCGCTGGCACGGACACGGGCAGTGCCGACATAGATGTCCTTTTCGAACTGTACCACCGTCTCGGCCCAATAGGCCGAAAGGTCGAAGTCGCGCGGGCGCTGGAAGTGGTCGTCGAGAACGAGGAGCGCAACGATGCCGGAGAGCCGGAAGGTGCGGAACGTGCCCGGTTCTGTCTGCGCCACGACATACCAGATGCCGCCCTTGAGGACGAGCCCGAGCGGCTCGATCTCGCGGTCGGAGGTGCGGGTCCAGCTCTCGTAGCGGATGGAGAGCCGGGTCTCGGACCACACTGCATCGGCCACGGCTTTGAGATGCTGGTGCATGTAGCCCGGCTGGAACCAGCCGCCGGGATCGAGATGGAAGCGCGAGCTCATCCGCTTGGCCTCGGCCTGCCAGTCGGCGGGCAGGGCGGCGAGGAGTTTGAGTTCGGCGCGCTGCATGTTGTCGCCGAGCCCCAGCTCGCGCGCCCGGCCGGGGAGGCCGGCGAGAAACATCGCCTGCGCTTCGGCGGGGGTGAGGCCGGTGAGGCGGGTGCGCCAGCCGTCGAGCAGCGCGAAGCCGCCATTGCGGCCGACATCGGCATAGACCGGCACGCCGGAAGCCGAGAGCTGGTCGATGTCGCGATAGACGGTGCGGACCGAGACTTCGAGCTCGCCGGCCAGCGCCTCGGCGCTCATCCGGCCGCGGGTCTGGAGCAGCATCATGATGGTGAGAAGACGGCTCGCGCGCATGGAATTTGGCTCGTCCAAAAACACTGACATTCGATGTCAGTGTTCTACCGCTAGAGTGCCACCACACGCAATCGAGGAGGCAGGAATGACTTATCATTGGCCAAAGGAAGAGACCGCGAGCAACGCTTATCCCACGGGCGACATTCATGATTTCGACTTCTTCTTCGGCAATTGGAGCGTCCACAACCGGCGTCTCAAGCAGCGGTTCGTTGGCAGCAGCGACTGGGAGGAGTTCACCGGCATCACCCGCTGCGAGCCTAAGCTCGGCCATGCCGCCAATGTCGAGGAGATCTGCTTTCCCACGCAGGGGTGGTCAGGGCTCACGCTGCATCTTTTCGACCGGCACACGCGGCGCTGGTCGATCTACTGGACGAGCTCGGAGGGCGCGACACTGTTTCCGCCGGTGCAGGGCGGCTTCATCGGCGACCACGGCGAGTTCTTCGGCGAGGACCACGACGACGGCCGGGCGGTGCAGGTGAAATTCGTCTGGGAAAAGCAGGGCGCGATTCGTGCCCGCTGGAGCCAGGCCTTCTCGCTCGACGGCATCAGGTGGGAGACCAACTGGGTGATGGACTTCACCCGCATGGGATGACAATGATTCTCGCCTCCCCCGAGCCGCTGGCGCCTGCGTTTTCGGGCCTCTCCGGCGCCGGTGGTGACAAATGCAGCGCCATTCACCATTATGCCGTTCCCTTTCCTTGGCGGGTGGGAGCGGCGCCCCATGAAGATCACGTGAGCGACGTCAATATTGACGCCTACTTCGAGCGCATCGGCTTCGCCGGCTCGATTGCACCGACCTTGGAAACCCTGCAGCAGCTGCATGCTTTGCATGTCGGGGCGATTCCCTTCGAGAATCTCGACGCCCTGATGGGGGTGCCGGTGCGGCTGGAACTCAAAAACCTCGAACAGAAGCTGCTCTACGACCGGCGCGGTGGCTATGGCCCGGAAATCAACCTGCTGTTCAAGCGGCTGCTCGAGGAGCTCGATTTCAAAGTGAAAGGGGTGGCGGCCCGGGTGTTCTGGAACGTGCCCGACGGGGCTGAGCCGCAGGCGACCCATCTCGCGCTGGTGGTCGAGAGCAATGGCAGCAGCTATCTCGCCGATGTCGGCTTCGGTGGCATGACTTTGACGACGCCGATTCGCCTGCGCACCGCCATGGAGCAGGAAACCTCGCATGGCTGGTTCCGCCTGACCGGCGGCGGCGAGGAGGATTGGGCACTCGAAACCCGCATCGGGGAGGAGTGGAAGCTGCTTTATCGCTTCACCCTGGCCGAGAAGAGTTTTGAGGACATCGTCACGATGAGCGACATGCTGGCCGCCGATCCGGGCTTCAACACCACACTGCGGGCGGCGCGCATCGGGCGGGACCGACGCCTGGCGCTGCGGAATGCCCGGCTGACCACCCGGCTGATCGACGGCTCGGTAGACGTCCGCATGATCGCGTCGGTCGAGGATGCAAGGGAGGTCCTCGCCAACACCTTCGGCATCGCGCTGCCCAACAACGAACGGCTCAACCCCGCCCTCGAGGCGGCGCTGGCCAAGGGTGGCGACGCCTGATGGCGCCTGTGCACGTCGATCCCGCAAAGGTGCGCGAGTTCAAGACCTTCCAGGAGTTCTACGACTGGCTGGCGGAAAACCACGACAAGGCGGATGAAGTCTGGATCAAGATGCACAAGGCCGGTTCCGGCCTGCCCTCGATCACGCCCAAGGAGGCGATCGACGCCGAGCTCTGCTGGGGCTGGGTCGACGGCATCCGCAAGGGCCTCGACGAGACGAGCTTCCTGCAGCGTTATTGCCCGCGCCGGCCCAAAAGTGTCTGGAGCCAGATCAACCGCGACAATGTCGAGCGGCTGACCAAGGCGGGGCTGATGCAGCCGCCGGGTCAGGCCGAGGTCGACAAGGCCAAGGCCGACGGCCGCTGGGACGCGGCCTATTCGGTCTCCAAGACGGAGGTGCCCGAGGATCTGATGGCCGCGATAGAGGCCGAGCCCGAGGCGGCGGAGTTCTATGCGACGCTCAGCGCCCAGAACCGCTTCGCGCTGACCTTCCGCACCATGAACATGAAGACCGAGGCCGGGCGGAAGAAGAAGATCGCCGACTTCGTCGCCATGCTGAAGCGCGGCGAGACCATCTACCCACAAGGCAGGGGCTCGTCGAAGGAGCCGCGCAACGCAAAGCCGTTTGCAAAGGCGAAGAATTGAGGAGAAGACCCCCTCATCCGCCCTGTCGGGCACCTTCTCCCACGAGGGGAGAAGGGTGCTGGGGCGAGATTGTGCCACAACGCCTTCTCCCCTTGTGGGAGAAGGTGGCCGAAGGCCGGATGAGGGG
>DATCRS010000098.1:0-14348 GCA_036568845.1 Devosia sp.
CACCGGCCGGGTGTGACCCTCCGGGGATGTCAAAGAGCGTGACGGGCCCGGAGGCGGATACCGCCTCTGGTATTTGTTTAGTGAGACGGCATCCGCCTCCGGGGACCGGGGTTTCTGGCATTGTCCCGCGCGTCGGGAGTGAGTCGGTTGGCCTTCCCTACTCCGTGCGCTTGGCCCAGGGGCTTGGGACGACTCCCTTCCCCCTCCCGGCTATCTCCCCGCCAGCGTTCGTCGCGCTTCCCGTCCACCGCGGAGTTGACGGGAGTGAATCTACAACCACGCCAGAGCGCGGGGATAAGTTCTTTTTCGCCTGCAGAATCAACACACTCGGGGTCATCCCGCCTGCGCGGGAATGACGCCGGTGGGTGCGAGAGGTCGCGCCGCACATGTACTTGCAGTTGGGTCTCCCTCTCCCGCGTCACTGCCCGCTTCGCACAGGCGGAAACCGATGGTATGGGCAAGCACCGAGGGTCGCCACCACATGCCCAGAATCCTCACCGTCGGCGCGCTGACGATGGATACGATCTTCCGGCTGGAGCGCCTGCCGGAAGGGCCGGGGAAGTTCATTCCGCTCGAGGCGGTGGAGGTTGCCGAAGGCATGGCCGCGGCGCAGGCGGCAACGATTACCCGCCTCGGCGGCCAGGCGGCGCTGTGGGCCTCGGCCGGCGAAGACGCCATCGGCGACCGGCTGGTGGCGCAGATTTCGGGCGAGGGCGTCGACACCAGCCGCGTTCGTCGCGTGCCCGACGCCCGGTCAGGCTTTTCGACCATCTTCATGGATTTGCGCGGCGAGCGCATGATCGTGCCGAAATACGACGCCGACCTGATGGCGGCACCGGTTTCGGCTCCCGATCTCACCGGGTTTGCTGCCGTCATGACCGATGTGCGTTGGCCCGGTGCGGCCGAACTGGCACTTCGCGCGGCCCGAGAGGTCGGTATTCCGGGAATCCTCGATGCCGATGTGGGTCCGCGCGAGACGATCGAGCGGCTGGTTGGCCTGGCGAGCCACGTGGTTGCCTCGGAGGGCGGTGCGGCGCTGGTCACCGGCGCCGAGAACCCGCAGATGGCCGCCGAGCGGCTTTCGGCCGGCCATCCAGGCTTCATCTGCGTGACTGCCGGCGAAAAGGGCTGCTGGTGGGGCGAGGCCGGTACTGTTCGCCACACGCCGGCCCCGGAGGTCGAGGCGGTCGACACGCTCGCCGCCGGCGACGTCTTCCACGGCGCCTTCGCATACGGACTCGTCGAAGGCTGGCCGATGGAGGCGGTCATCCGCTTCGCTTCAGCCGCTGCGGCGATCAAGTGCACCCGCTTCGGCGGCCGTCTCGGCGCACCGACGCGCGCCGAGGTGGAGGGGTTCATGAGCGGCTACCCAAAGTAGCCCTCATGGTGAGCTTGTCGAACCACGAGGGCGGGCGCGCTGACAGTGCCACGACCTCGTCCTTCGACAGGCTCAGGATGAGGTCTACTGCAATCTCGCGCCGGCTTACGCTGCGTTGGCGACTGCCGCGCCCTTGAGGTGGCGGAGCACGCGGCAGGGGTTGCCTGCGGCGACCACGCCCGCCGGCACGTCGCGGGTGACGACGCTGCCCGCGCCGATGGTTGTGCCATCGCCGATGGTGACGCCGCCCAGGATCAGCGCTCCCGCACCGATCCAGCAGTCGCGGCCGATGCCGATCGGCTTATTGGTGGCCATGCCGCCGTTGCGCTTCCCCGTCGCCGGGTCGAACGTGATCCGCTCCATCGGCTCCACCGGGTGCCCGGCGGTCAGGAACTGCACGCGGGGCGCGATCACCGTGCCGTCGCCGATGCGGATATCCGCGCCGTCGAGGAACACGCAGTCGAAATTGATGAATACCGCGTCGCCGATGTGGATGTGCTTGCCATATTCCCACATCACCGGCGATTGCACGATGGCGCGGCCGCAGCTGCCGAGCATCTCGGGCAGCATGGCCATGCGCGCATCCATGTCGCGGTCTGGTTATAGATGTCGAGCTTTTCGCGCGCCGCCACCTGCATGCCGATCAGGTCCCAGTCGGGATTGGCGTAAGGTTCGCCGGCGCGCATCTTCTCGTAGCCGGTACGGTTGGTCACGTTCGGAACTCCCTCGTGCGACCCCTCGCGGGTGTGGCAGATGCGCCAACCCGGTGCTCGACACAAGAGGAATATTGCCGCCGAGCGAGCGCGGCGGCGTCATCCGTTCAGATGATGTTCAGATATGTGGCGTTCAGGCGGTCTTGTTGACGAGAACGCCGGAATCCTCGGTCGGCGGCGGTAGCTCGCGCTGGATCAGTTCGCTGCGTTCTTCCATGTCCCGCAGCGCCTGGTCGACGGTCGCGCCCATGGCTTCGGGGCCTTTGGTCACGGTTTCCCGCGCAATCTTGGCCTCAAGCTCCTGGCGCTTCTTGGCGACGAGCATCTGCGCCAGGCCCAGCGTCTCGGCCTCGCGAAAGGCCATGCGGTGGATCGAGAGATCGGTATTCAAGGCACGTCACTCCTTCCCAACGGAGATCAGGCTAGCTTGTCTACTTTGGTTCCCTGACCCGGAGGTGGGGCCGCGCGGGCGACCTGATCGATCATGTTGACCAGGGTCATTTCCATCTCGTGGTTCTTCTTGACGATGGCAATCTGGGCCGAGACCTGCGTTCTCGCCCCTTGCAGCGCCCTCATCTGGGTCGCCAGGTCCATGTCCATTGCGGCAGTCTAGGGCGCGCGGGTAAACGAAAGATGCTGCCGATCGGTGGGATTTACCGTCCGCCGAACAGCACGACCTCGCGGCGGCGGAACGGGATGCAGAGCAGGGCGCCCGCAATGACGCCGCCCAGATGCGCCCACCAGGCAACTGGGCTGGCGTCGCCGATGACGAGGTAGAAGACCTGCGTCGCGACCCATACGCCCAGCATCCAGAGCGCCGGAACGGGCAGCGGGATGGGGATGACGATGCGGAACAGCACATATACCCGCGCATGCGGGTAGAGCATGATATAGGCGCCCATCACGCCGGCGACCGCGCCCGAAGCGCCGATCAGCCAACCCCCGTTCGGCCCCGAGAAGGCGAAGTAGACCAATGCCGCCAGCACGGCGCAGAGCAGGTAGAAGACGAGGAACTTCACGTGGCCCATGGCGTCCTCGATATTGTCCCCGAAGACCCAGAGGAACAGCATGTTGCTGAGCAGGTGCAGCCAGTCGGCATGCAGGAACGCGTAGGTGACGAGCGTCACCTGGTCGGGCAGGAAGGGGATGCGGTCGAGGATCGGGCCGGCCCAGGCGGAATCGGGGATCGCCGCATAGGTGATGGCGAATTCGTTGAACGCCCGCTCCGGCTGCTGCGTCAGCTGGATCAGGAAGACGATGACGTTGAGGGCGATGATGCCGTAGGTGACGTAGGGGAACTTGACGTGCCGGATCGGGTTCTGATCGTGCAGCGGCAGGAACATGCTAGTCCTGCCGCCCGGACTGATCCCGCAGCGCTCTTGGCGCCGGATCGCCGCCGAACTTCCCCGGCGTCCACAGCACATCCGATGTGCCATTGGCGTTCGCCACCCGCGCCATCACGAACAGCAGGTCCGACAGCCGGTTGAGGTAGATGAGGGCTTGGGAGTTGACGTCGGGCTCCTTGTTCATCAGCTCGACCACCTGCCGCTCGGCGCGGCGCACGACCGTTCGGGCGAGGTGCAGCGCTGCTGCCAGCGGGGTGCCACCCGGCAGCACGAAGCTCGTCAGCGGCTTCAGCCCTTCGTTGTAGAGGTCGATCTGCTGCTCCACCCATTCGGTTTGGGCCGCTGTAACCCGCAGCGACGTGACGCCTTCGGGGTCTGCGCCGGGCGTCGCGAGGTCCGAGCCGACATCGAAGAGGTCGTTCTGGACGCGCGAAAGCAGCCGGTCGAGCTTGGGCATCGAGCTCGTATTGAGCCGAGCCATGCCGACGATGCTATTGGCCTCGTCGATGGTGCCATAGGCCTCGACGCGGAGGTCATACTTCATCCGGCGGGGGCCACGGACGAGGCCTGTGGTGCCGTTGTCGCCGGTCCGGGTGTAAATCTTGTTCAGTTTGACCAATTCGTCGCCTCGCGAGTCAGGTCAAACGCCTAGCACGCTATCCCCGGCCGAAAAAGAACAGGGCGCCGAGGATGACGATGATCGCCACGGCCTGGGCAATGACGCGAGCCCGCATCAGCATCTGGCTGCGATTGCCGTCGCCGCCCTTGAACATGTTCCAGAGCCCGAGGAAAAGGATGATGGCGACAGCCGCCAGGGCCAGGACGGTAACGACGGCGGTGATGTTCATGCAGCGATCCTTGCGAGGTAGTGGGTGAGTTCCTCGCCCAGTCGATCATAGATGGCACGAATGCGGCGGCTGGTGAACAGTTCCCGGTGGGTGGTGAGCCAGACTTCGAGTGGCGGTGGCTTGAGGTCAGGGAGGAGGGCGACGAGGCCCGGCGTATCGGCGACGAGCCCCGCCTGAGCGAAGCCGACCCCAAGCCCGGCGCGGATCAGTTCGAATGCATTGGTCTGGCTGTCGGTGCGCAGCACGAAGTCAGAGCGCTGCAGATCGAAGCCCATGGCGTGGGCGGCGCGAGTCAGAAGATCCGAGCGATCGAAGCCGATGAGATCGTGGGACTTCAAGTCGTCCGTGGTGCGAGGCTTGCCATGTTTTGCAAGGTAGCGCTCGCTGGCGCAGGCGACGATGGGAATGGCACCGAGGCGCCTGGCGATCAATTCGAGCTGCGTCGGCCGGAACATGCGCACGGCGATGTCCGCTTCGCGCAACAGCAGGTTCTCGGCGGTGTCCGAGGGCACCAGCTCGATCGCCACCTGCGGAAAACTCTCACGCAGGGCGAGAAGGATTGCAGGCAGCACATAGTGGCACATCACCGTACTCGAGGTGATGCGCACCGAGCCGGTGAGCGCCGCGCTCGCCCCTTCGGCGACGAGACTTGCCTCGGCAAGGGCTGCCTCGGCTTGCCGCACCGGCTCATAGAGCCGGAGCGCCGTTTCCGTCGGCCGGAATCCTGACAGCGTGCGCTCGAACAGGCTCATGCCGAGGGTTTGCTCCAGCGCCTCGACATGCCGGCCCACGGTCGGCTGGCTTACGCCGAGTGCCCGCGCTGCTGCCGAGAGCGAGCCATGTTCGACGACGGCGCCAAAGCTGCGCCACAGGGACCAGTCCGGATCAGGCATATACAATTCTGTATAGTAAGCGAACGATCCTGTCGAGTTTCAATTCAGAAGCGTTGCACTTACCTTCATCCTCATCAGCAACGAGGACGAACGAAATGGACAAGCGGGTCATCATTCTGGGCATCAACGGTCATGTCGGCCATCACGTCGCCAAGGCGTTCGTCGCAGCAGGCTGGGAGGTGCACGGCTTCGGGCGGTCGAACAAGCACCCGGTTGCGGGAGTCCGCTTTGTGAAGGGCGACGCGAACGATGTGGCTTCGATGCGCGAGGCGATCGGCGACATCGGCGTGGTCGTCAACGCGCTCAATCTGCCCTACGACCAATGGGACAAGGGCCGGAAAGTGGCGCAGACCGAACGGGTGATCGCCGCGATGGGGACAAGCGGCAAGACGCTGCTGTTCCCGGGCAACATCTACAACTATGCGGCGAGCGACCGGATCGTGACGCCCGATCTGCCACAACGCCCCGAGACGCCGCGTGGCGCTATCCGGGTGGAGGTCGAGGAGCTTTACCGTGCTGCCGCCCGCCGGGGCGATATTCAGGCGATCATTCTCCGGGCCGGCGATTTCTACGGACCGGAGAGCCAGGGCGACTGGTTCGATCTGGTGATGATGACCGAAGCCCGGAAGGGCAAGGTGCAGTTGATGGGCGTCAAGGGCGTTGGACACGCCTGGGCGTACCTCCCCGACCTCGGTCGCGCCTTCGAAAAGCTTGCCCGGCACCGGAGCCAACTCGGCGGCTTCGAGACGTTCCATTTCGCCGGCCATTTCGTGACGCCCAAAGAGATGGGCACGGCGATCGCAGCGGTTCGACCGGTGAAGGTTTCCATGTTCCCGCGCTGGATCATCAATGCGATGGGGTTGGTCAATCCCGTGATGCGCGAGGTCGGCAAGATGGCTTATCTCTGGGAGCATCCGATGGAGCTCCGAGACTCGCGGCTCGACGACATCCTGGGGCCGGACTTTGCCACGCCATTCGGCGAGGCGGTGGCAGCAACGGTCACGCCGTTCTTCGCCGCCGAGAGGGCTGCGGCTTAAAAGCCCAGGTCCGAGCGCAGGTCCTCAGGCCTGCGGCCCGCTTCACGAAGGCTCCGCAGCGATGTGGAGCCTTTCGACTTGGCGAGTTTCTTGCCGTCGGTGTCGAGCAGGAGCTTGTGGAAGGTGTAGGTGGGGGAGGGCAGGCCGAGGAGGAACTGCAGCAGCACGTGGATATCGGTCGCTGCCTCCATGTCGCGGCCCCTGGTCACGTGGGTGACGCCCTGGTCCGCGTCATCGACTACG
Organism: Devosia sp.; assembly: GCA_036568845.1. Taxonomy (GTDB): domain Bacteria; phylum Pseudomonadota; class Alphaproteobacteria; order Rhizobiales; family Devosiaceae; genus Devosia_A. The sequence continues at coordinate 6,459 of DATCRS010000098.1, forward strand.
ACACTGAGATGATAGCTGGTCGGTGTGTCCTTGCGCTGGATGACGACGTCACCCCAGCGCTCTGGCCGGGCATAACGGATTTGCGGCCGGTCTGCCGGAGTCGGCATGGCGACCGTGTAGGTCAGCACGCCGCTCATCGCCCGGGCGAGCTCGGAATAGAGCCGGTACTGAACCGGATCGCCCCGCTCAATTCTTGCATCGACCTCTTCGTCCGGGAGGTGGAGGCATCTCCCCGAATAGAGCGGTGCTCCGTCCGGATCGGTTCTGGCCGCCTCCGCGGCGATTTCAGCGCGGGAGCAGAAGCAGGGATAGAGCAGGCCGTGTCGGTGCAATCGGTCAGCCGCGTCCTCATATAGACCGAAGCGCTCCGATTGCCGTAACACCGGTTCTTCCCATTCGAGGCCAAGCCAGTGCAGGTCTTCCAAGATCGCATCGGTAAATTCCGGCTTGCTTCGGCCCGGGTCGATGTCTTCGATGCGCACCAGGAATCGTCCGCCCAGCCGTTCGGCCCAGTGCGCGGCAAAAAGCGCGGAAAAAGCGTGGCCCAGGTGCAAATAGCCGTTGGGGCTGGGCGCGAAGCGAAAGACCGGTTGAAGAGCCATGGGTTCATCTAGCACGAGCACCGAGCGGCTCGACAGCGCCGAGGTTCTGGCGCGACATCTCAAAAGACTGCTGCAGCTCGACAAACGGCTGGTCGATGTCCACCGCCGCGCCGGCCCTTTCGAGATCCGCAAACAGCCGGGTGGCTTTGCAGGCCTCGCCAAGGTGATCTGCGGCCAGCAACTCTCGGTCGCCAGCGCCCGCGCCATCTGGAGCCGCTTCGAGCAACTGGAGGGCGCTCTCGATCCGGTGACCTATCTGTCGCTCAGCGAGGAGACCGTGCGCGGCGTCGGCTTCTCGCTGGGCAAGTTCAAAACGGTACGGGTCATCGCCGAGGCCGTCGCGTCGGGCGCCCTTGATTTCGACCGGCTGGAGACACTTCCCGCCGATGCCGCGGTGGCCGAGCTCACGGCTCTCAAGGGCATTGGCCCCTGGACCGCCGAAATCTACCTGATGTTCTGCTCCGGTCACCCGGACGTCTTCCCCTCCGACGACCTGGCGCTGCAAAAGGCCGTGCAATGGGCCTTCGGGCTTGACGCACAGCCAACGAGCAAGCAGTTGAGCGAGATCGCCAGCGACTGGGCGCCGCATCGGCATACCGCCGCGCTGCTGTTCTGGCGCTACTATGCGACCACCAAACAGAGGGAAGGCGTGCCGCTGTGACCCAAACCCTTTCGGGCCCGATGTTGCCGGCGCGTTCGGGCGTCGCCCGGCGTCTGATGGTGCTCCTTCACGGCTACGGCTCGGACGGCTCGGATCTGATCGCGCTTGGGCAGTACTGGAGCCCGCTGCTCCCCGATACACTTTTCGTCTCGCCCAACGCTCCCGCCGCCTGCGCCATCAATCCGTCCGGCTATGAGTGGTTTCCGCTGCAGACCGACCGCACCATCAGTCGCGTCGAAGGCGCCCCGACCGCGCGCGACGTCATCGTCAACTTCCTCATCGATCTCTGGGGCCAGACGGGACTCAAACCCCAGGACACCATCCTCGCCGGCTTCTCACAGGGCGCCATGATGGCGCTCTACGCCGGGCTTTCGCTCGACGAACCCGTCGCCGGCATCGTCGCCTTCTCCGGCGCTCTCATACCCTCTTCCGCTCTTACCGAAGGCGTGGCGCCGAAGATGCCGGTGGCCATCCTGCACGGCGATCGCGACGATGTGGTCGATCCCAATCTCAGCCGCGAGGCCGTGGAGATGCTCACGGCGTTGGGCTACGAGGTCAGCTCCTACCGCTCGCCCACGGCCGGCCACGGCATCTCGCAGGACATGCTGGACTTCGCCACACGGTTCATTCTCGCCCGAAGCGCTTGACGTCGCTTTGCAATAGCCGCTTCACAGCTATGTCACAGTCGGCATAGAATATAGCCGATATGACTTCACGCGATTCCCGTTTCGGGAGGCTCTAGTGACAGTTCATGTGTCGCCAGAGTCCTGTCCCGCGCTCGTTCTGAACGCCGACTACAGGCCGCTCAGCTATTATCCTTTGTCGCTCTGGAACTGGCAGGATGCCATCAAGGCCATCTGCCTGGATCGGGTGCACGTCGTCTCGAACTACGATCGGGTCATCAAGAGCCCGAGCTTCGAGATGTTCCTGCCCAGCGTGGTCTCGCTCAAGGACTACGTGAAGCCTGCCCGACATCCGGCCTTCACGCGGTTCAACGTCTTCCTGCGCGACAAGTTCTGCTGCCAGTACTGCGGCTCGAAGGACGACCTCACCTTCGACCACGTCATTCCGCGCTCGAAGGGCGGGCGGACGACGTGGGAGAATGTCGTTGCCGCCTGCGCGCCGTGCAATCTCCGCAAGGCCAACCGCCTGCCGGGCGAGATCAAGATGTGGCCGCAACAGCGGCCCTATCAGCCGACGGTGCACGACCTGCACAATAACGGCCGCGCCTTCCCGCCCAACCACCTGCACCAGAGCTGGCTCGACTACCTCTACTGGGACATCGAACTCGAGCCGTAGTGCTCGACTTTCCGGCGGCTAATAACTATTATTGGGATTCTTCAGTGTAGGAGGGGCCCGATGCCCATCAGCGCGGATCTCGGCGAAAAACTCGAAGCCGTGGTGAACGACCTCGTCGCCAACGGCCGCTACAACTCGAAAAGCGAGGTGCTGCGAGAGGGGGTGCGGCTGGTGCAGGAGCGGGAGGCGTATCTCCGTCGCATCGACGCGGCGCTCGCAGAGGGCCTCGCCGATGTGAAAGCAGGACGGACCCGACCGGCCGAAGAAGTGTTCGCTGAACTCCGTGCGAAGTATGGCGCGAAGGCGGATGCCGCTGAATGAAGGTCAGGCTATCGGCACGCGCTCCATCTTTCAGTATCTCTCCACCGAAAGCCCCCACGCCGCGCCAGATGTGTTGGATCGCCTGGAAAGCGCGTGCTTTGAGCTCGGGGATAGGGCGACGCTCTATCCACTGGTCCCCTGGCACGAGGATACCGGCTTCCGACGCCGAGTGGTCGGGTCATACAACATCTACTACCTAGTCGAGGAAGGGGTGGTGGAGGTCATCGCCATCCTCCACTCTGCCCGCGACGCCGACCGCATCCTCTTCCCGGAGGACTAGACCTTCCGATACCGCCGCACCTGGTCGACGATCGCCGCCAGCAGCAGCGCTACGATCGCCAGTGACACAAGCGCATTGTAGCCGGCGAGCGAGATGCCGAGGAAGCGGAACTGCACCTTGTCGCAGGGGATCACCGCTTCGATCTCGCCGCTGAGATCGCCGAAGTTGAGGTTCGCGTCGCCGAGGCCGGTGCAGGCGGTCGGGCCAGGCCAGAAGCCCCATTCGACGCCGGCATGATAGGCACCCATATAGGCGCCCCAGGCGAAAATCGCGGCGGCGACGGCCATCGCCACATACCAAACCGTCAGCGGCAGCCGATTCCACAGCACCAGGATCGCCGCGATCAGCGGCAGGCCCCAATAATAGGCGAGGCGCTGCTCGAGGCAGAGCTCGCAGGGCACGAGGCCGCCGAACAGCTGGCTGCCCCAGGCGCCGAGGATAGCCGCAAGACCGAGGAGAAGGGCGGCGAGCGTCGCCTTCTTGTCCAGCGCGGTGCTGAGCCAGGAACCGGTGGTCGTCGTCACGTCGGAGCCCTCAAGAATGTTCGCGCCGGTATTCGACCGATGCCCCGGCCAGTGTCAATTGCAAGCCGATAAACTAGGCGTCATCGCCTCGCGAGATGCCGAGCTGTCGCATAACCGCCATGGCATTTCTCGGCGCGTGCTTCTTGTCGGTGGAGACGAAGAAGGCGAAGACGTCGCCGGGACCGCGATCCGCCGGCGGCGCAATCGTCGGCGCGTCCGGCGTCTTCCCCTCGCTCCACGCCTTGAGCCAGCCGGCACGAATGTCACGTTCCGCTTCCGAATAGGCGTCCTTTCCCGGCGCGCCCTGCAGCCGGCAATAGACGAGGTCCGCCGTCGCATCGGTGGTCGGCCACTCGGCCGTGTCGGCCGTCACCAGCGCCACGTTGTGCACTCGCATCAGCTCGATGAATTCCGGGTTCGCGAAGCTCTCGTGCCGAACTTCGATGGCATGTCGGATTTTGCCTACCCCTGCGGCATCGAGATGCGGTTCGTTCTTGAGGCCTTGGTTCTTGCCGGCCAGCTTCAGCAGGGCATCGAGGTCCTTCGGCAGCAAGTCCAGGAAGGCCTCCAGCCGCGCCCGGTCGTATTTCAGATTGGGCGGTAGCTGCCAGCAGAACGGACCGAGGCGCTTGCCCAGCGCCAGCACGCCCGAAGCGAAGAAGTTGGCGAGTGGCAGCTCCACGTCCTTCAACCGCTTGATGTGCGTGATGAGCTGGTGGCCCTTCACGGCGAACATGAAATCGTCTGGCGTCTCTGCCGCCCAATTGGCAAAGCTCTGCGCCTTCTGGTGGCTATAGAAGGTCGAATTGATCTCGATGGCCCCGAGGTGGCGGCTGGCATAGGCCAGCTCTTCCTTCTGCTTGAGACCCTCGGGATAGAAGGCGCCACCGCGCCACTCGTCGAACACCCATCCGGCGATTCCCAGCCTGATTTCACCCATCGATCGTCCTCTCCACTCCCAGCCGCGCCATCAAACCCTTGGCATCGCCCGGCGCCTGCAGTTTGTCGGTATTGTCGAAGAAGAGGAAGACGTCGCGTTTCTTGCCGTCGGTGGAAGGTGCCGTGACGAAACTTCCGTCACGCATGGTTCGTCCTTCGGCCCAGGCCGCAATGCGAGCCGCCCAGCGGTCGAGTTCGGCGTCCGAATAGCCGCTATTGTAGAGTTCCACCGAGCCGTGCAGGCGGCAGTAGACGAAGTCGGACGTGAGATCCATGAGCAATGGCCACTCCACCGTATCGGCACAAACCAGCGCAATGTCATATCGTCGCAGCAGAGCGATGAACGCTTGGTCACGGAAGCTTTCGTGCCGGATTTCCATGGCGTGGCGGACCGTGCCGACGCCGTTGGCTTCGAGATGGGGCGCGGCGCGCAACCGGTGGTCGTGATGACGCGCAAGCCGCGTCGCCTCGCTGCCGGTCCGCGGCAACACCTGAAAGAAAGCCTCCAGCTTCTCCGGGTTGAAGCGGAAATTGGGCGGGAACTGCCAGAGGATCGGTCCAAGCTTTGGGCCGAGCGCCAGCACACCGGAAGCGAAGAAGTTGGCGAGCGGCGCTTCCGGGCGGTTGAGCTTGAGCATATGCGTCAGAAACCGCGGGCCCTTGACGGCAAAGATGGTGTCCTTTGGCGTAGCAGAAGCCCAGTTGGCAAAGCTCTTGGGGACCTGCATGCCATAGAAGCTGCCATTCACCTCGATGGCGTTGAAGCTTTGCGCCAGGAACGTCAGTTCCCGCTTCTGCGGCAAGCCCTTGGGATAGAACGCGCCGCGCCAGGGCTTGTACGTCCAGCCCGAAACGCCGATGCGGATATCGCCGCGCTTGCTCATGGCAAGGTAACCGGCCCGCCCGGCACCAGTTCCAAGCCCCGATTGACGAGGCGAAGCCTTTCCCGTACTTGGCTTGCTGCGTTGCGGGTGTGGTGGAATTGGTAGACGCGCCGGACTCAAAATCCGGTTCCGAAAGGAGTGTCGGTTCGACCCCGACCACCCGCACCAACCTTACGAGCCGGCAGTGTCCGTCGATCTCATGGACCCGGCAGCCGCTAAAAATCGCAGCCGGCTTGTTGTGGTGCCAGTCGCGCCGCCTGGTCACACCCACATCGTTCCGCCCGATGCGAGCCGGTTGAACCCCTTTTCGATGAAGTGCTTCGGGACCGAGAAATCTACTGAAAATGATGGCCTTGCCATCGCATTGTGCCATCAGCAGAAAAGGGCCTGCTCGACAGTGACCAGAAATGCCAGGAGCAGCCAGACTGCGACAACGACAAAGACGATCCCCGCCAACCCAACGACGAGGGCCAGCAGCACAAGCAGACCGTCTCTGTTGAGGATGCCAACGCTGACGAGTGCAACGCTCATCGAGGGCAGCATGTTGGTAAAAGGGATGGGGGCGAGGAGTGCAGTCCCCAGTACAACGCTGACCATGCCCAGTACCGGTATGGCGTGACGTGACGTGACGGGCAGGAGGCGGGGTTTGGAAATCCGGCTAACGAGGTGAGTGAGCCAGCCGACGACTCCCAGCAATCTTACCAGCGGTTTCAACGGTAGCCTGCGATGCCCCACAAATCCCCATAAGTGGATCGGACGGTCCAGGGTCATCAGCACGGCAAGGCCGATCATGACGAGCCCCACCATGAAGTTGTACCCTGGGGGAGCGGGCAGCAGGTTAAGGAGCGAGAAGACCAGCAGCGCCAGCGCGTGGGAGCGAGGACCGATGATCTCGATAAGGTGCTGACAGGTTAGCTTGGCGCCCGGTTCACTCGCGAAAGTCTCGAGGCGTTGGATGACCGTACCGACGGCACCTTGGAGCGGGCTTTCTCCTCCGTGTCCGGAGCGACTGTTGTCGGCATCCGGAAGCGACACGGCTGAATGAGGTGCTTCGGCGGGGGGCATCAGCCCCCGCCCTTGGCCTGACGCCGGAACCGCAGCGTTCCGGAATCGATCGGAGCTTCGAGAAAGAAGTCGCCGTCCTTCTCGAACATCAGGCGAACCTGCTCGAGGGCAGCGACGAAACGGTCTCCCAGAGAGGGCTCGGGGCATAGCATCATGGTGACGCCGATCGGCGAGAGATCGATGAGCCCATCGGGTGTCAGCGTGTAGTCGGCCCTGCCGCGGTTGCAGTCGGCTCGGATCGCGACTGTCCCGTCGGCGAAGAACGCGATCGTGTAGCGCTCGGGATCATCGACGTCGAACTGCTCGGCGCCACTGCCAAACCAAGTCCACTCCCAAGTCGTATCGAGAACGCCCGGCGGCAGGGCAGGGTTGGTCCGGGTGCCGACGGAATCGGCCGCCCGGATGCCGGCGCCGGTCATCGCCGTCGCCAGCATGACCGACAGCAGCAGCGCGGCAAGCTTCAATGGCATGACTTTCACCTTCCCCTCCTCGATCACTGCGATCAGGCGGCCAGACCGCTGGCGGGCTGGGCCGAGCCGCGGCCAAGGGCATGGGCCTTGAGTTCGGCGAACTCGGCCTCGGTAATCGCCCCGTCCTGGAGGAGCTTTCGGGCCTGCACGATCTGCTCGGCGGGCGATGTGCCGGCGACGCGCCGGATGTAGGCTTCCCGCGCCTCCGTCATCTGGCGTTCCTCCACATGCTGGCGTTCAGCCATGCCTTGCCCACGGGCGATGACGTAGACCAGCGCCGTTACGAACGGCAGCACGAAGAGGCCGACGATCCAGAGTGCCTTGGCCAACCCTCCGAGGTGATCATCGCGAAACAGGTCGACGATGATCCTGAACATCACCGTGAGGTAGGCGAGCAGAAAGAAGCTGATCAGGATCAGATATATGAATTCCCAGAACGAAGATGTCATCTGCTTACTCCTTGGCGACTGCGGTTGCGGGGCGGTTCTTGTCCCAGGCCAGCATGGCGATGGCGGCGCCTTCGCCGATCAGCTCGAGGCCCACCATCATGCCCACGAACCAGCCGGCGGGGTCGGGCAACTGAGCCAGCAGGACGAGCGACAGCAGGATGCCTAGAAGGCCGCTGCCTGCCACCCATTCCCAATGCCGAAACGGTCGAATGCCGAGACCGAAGATCAGCCGCGACACCCCCTGCAAGAGCAGGTAGGTGATGACAAGCATGACCAGCATCTGTCGCGCCTGCCCGGGATCGCGCAGCAGCAGGAAGCCGATCAGGAGCGCCAGCGCCACAGAGAGCGCCTGGAAGCCGAAATGCGGCATCGATCGCAGGCCGAACAGCACCACGG
>DATCRS010000099.1:0-6803 GCA_036568845.1 Devosia sp.
GGTCGGGGTCGATTTCGCGCGAGCCTTGGGCGCTGCCGCTTCGATCGCTGAAACAGCGGGCGCACTCGTTGCTGCCTTCAGCTCGGACGCCGGAATATGGGCGTCGGGCAGCGTGGCAGCTGCCGCGAGTTTGTGTGCATCGGGCTTGAGCTTCTTGCGCCGGGCGGCGGCGAAGATGTTGATCGCTTCCACCAGCACGGAAAAGCCCATCGCTGCGTAGATGTAGCCTTTCGGGATGTGGAACCCGAGGCCATCGGCTACCAGCGACACGCCGATAAGGAGCAGGAAGGCCAGCGCCAACATCTTGGTGGTCGGGTGCTCGGCCACGAAGCGGGCCACCGGACCGGAGGCGAAGTACATGACGCCGACCGCGACCAGCACGGCGGCGATCATCACTTCGACATGCTCAGCCATGCCGACGGCGGTGACGATCGAGTCGATCGAGAACACCATATCGATGATGATGATCTGGCCGATGATGGCAGCGAAGGCGGCGCCCGCCTTTTGCGTGATCGACTCTTCGTGCGGCTCCTCGATCGCGGCGTGCATCTCGTGCGTCGCCTTGTAGATGAGGAAGGCGCCACCGGCGATGAGGATGATATCCTTCCAGGAGAGCTCGATGCCGAAGGCGGCGATGGCCGGTTGCGTGAGGCCGATCACCCAGCTGATGACGAGGAGCAGTGCGATGCGGAAGACGAGCGCCAGGAGGATGCCCATCCGGCGTGCCCGCTCGGCCTGCTCCTTGGGCAGGCGCGATACCAGGACGGAGATGAAGACGATATTGTCGATGCCAAGCACGATCTCCATGACCGTGAGGGTTGCAAAGGCGATCCACACATTGGGATCGGAAAGCAGCTCAAGCATCGGTTCGCTCCGGATGGCGTTATCTGTAAATGGCGAACTTAGGTGGCGACCCGCAAAGTTTGAAGTGCCCTGATTGCAGGATTCGGCAGGTGCGGTTTTTCACCGCGCCCCCTCTCCAGGGCATGAAGATCGCCTTGCCGGGGTAGCTCCGTAGCCCCCGGCGATGGTAGTTTCAGCAAGTTAATCAAGGACCTTGAGGCCAATGGACTCGTTTACTCCCGTCACGGCGCTGATCGGTGGCCTGCTGATCGGGCTCGCTTCGGCCGTGCTCTGGCTGGGCAATGGCCGTATCGCCGGTATTTCTGGCATTTTCGGACAATTGTTGCCGCCTGCTCGCACGGTGGTCTGGCGGCTGGTCTTCCTGGCGGCGCTTGTAGCAGCGACATTCCTCACCGCGCAGCTGCTGCCCGGGCTCGGTCCGAAACCTGAGCTCGTATCGGCGCCGCCCTCGTCCGACATCCCGACGCCGATCTGGATCGCGATAGCAGGTCTCCTGACCGGCTTCGGTACCAAGATCGGCAATGGCTGCACATCCGGCCACGGCATTTGCGGCTTGGCGCGTCTGTCGCGACGGTCATTCGTCGCGGTCGGCATCTTCTTTGCGGTCGCTGTCCTCACGGTGACCGTGACGGGAGTGGTGTGATGAAGCAGTCCCTTCGCCCGCCTTATCTCGCGACGGCCGCGCTCAGCGGCGCGCTGTTCGGCGCCGGTCTCTACATCGCGCAGATGACCAATCCGCTGAAGGTGCTTCGCTTCCTCGATTTCACCGCCATCCCGACCGGCGGCTGGGACCCCAGCCTTGCCCTTGTCATGGGCGGGGGACTGATCGTGATGCTGGCCGCCGTGCAGTATGGCAAGCGGATGGAGAGGCCGCTGTTCAACGGCACGTTCCATCAGCCCGAATACAACCATATCGATCTGCCGCTGGTTGCCGGTTCCGCGTTGTTCGGCATCGGCTGGGGCATGTCGGGCATCTGCCCGGGCCCGGCGATATCGCTGCTCGCCTTCCTGCCCGAGAATATCTGGGTCTTTCTCTGCGCCATGTTCGTGGGGTCATACTTGGGTAGCTTCGTGATGAAGCGCATCCCGCGCGAGGTGGTTCCTGCATGACCGAAGCCGTCGTCATCGGCGCCGGCCTTGCCGGGCTTGCGGCCGCCGTGGCCGTCGCCCGCTCTGGCCTCGAAACCATCCACATCGCACCGAAAGCCCCGCGCGATCAGCGCACGTCGGCGCTCATGATGCCGAGCGTCAACTACTTGCGGTCCGCCAGTCTCGTCGACAATCCCACCGAAGTCGGCCACCCCCTGACGCAGATCCGCATCATCGACGCCACCAACCGGCTGATCCGCGCACCCGAAACCTTGTTCGACAGTGCCGAGGCCGGACTCCCCGCCTTCGGCTGGAACTTTGCCAATATCAAGCTCACCGAGCGGTTCGAGGCCGCTCGCGACACGCTGCCTAACCTCACCACACGCGAGGCAGCCGTTACCGGCATCGAGCCCGCAGCGGACGGCACCCGTCTGACGCTCGCCGATGGCACGACGATCGAGACGTCTCTCCTCATCGGCGCCGACGGCAAGAAATCGCTCACCCGTGCATCCATGGGTTTCCGGGCTCGCGAGAACGGCTTCACGCAGGCCGCCCTCGTCTGCGACCTCGAGCTTGGCCGGCCGATCGGCGGCTGCTCGATCGAGTTCCACTATCCGGAGGGCCCCTTCACCCTGGTTCCGGCCGGGGACAATCGCGCGAACCTGGTCTGGATCGACGACCGGGAGGTGCTGCGCGCAGCCCAGGCCGGTGGCAAGGATCACCTGCGGCAGGTCTTCATCGAGAGGTCGCAGCGGCTCTTCGGCTCGATCGAGCTCCTGACGCCCGCGCACATCTTCCCGCTCTCGACCATCACGGTGGAGAAAGCCGGCATGCAGGGCGTCGTGCTCGTCGGTGAGGCGGCACATGCCTTTCCACCGATCGGGGCGCAGGGCCTCAATCTCAGCCTGCGCGATGTTTCCGATCTCGCCGCTGCCCTGGCCGCTTCCGACCGCCCACCTGGTTGGGCCGTTCGTGTCAGCGACGACTATGCCCGCCGCCGCGCCGGCGACCTCAGCCGCACCGGCAGCATGGTGGATGCCCTCTTCCGCTCGCTGCTCGCCGACTTCCTTCCCGCCCAGGCGCTGCGGGCCGGCGGCCTCTGGGCGCTGAAGCTGGTTCCGCCGCTCCGGCGCCAGGCCTTCAGCCTCGGCATGGGTGCCCGCTAGCCCAACAAAAAGGGCGCCACGTGGGCGCCCTTCTTGTTGAATTCAGCCGCTCGCTTACTGCTGTGCCGGGGTCTCGGCGGCAGCGTCCGGGGCCGGAGCGGGAGCAGTGCTCCCCTCGAGACGGCGGCGCAGCTGCTCGGCCAGGTCTTCCGTGCTCTGCTGCAACTGGGTCTCGCCCGTCGAGGTCTTGTTGAACTCGTCGAAGGTCATGTTCGCTTCGCCATCGTAGGCTGCGGTGAAGCCGGCCAGGTTGATGTCGATGACGAGATCCTTGTTCTGCCGGTTCTTGGCGGTGAGCTTGAGCACCCCGCCCTTCTTGAGGCTGTTCACATAGGCTTCGTTGATCACCAGTTGCGTCGCGCAGCTCTGCGGATCGCAGAGCATGAACGGCACGCGCACCGGCTTGCCGCCGTCGATCTGCCAGGTGAGGCCGAACGGCAGCAGCACCCCGAGCGGAACCGCCGCAACGGCCAGCAGGCGGCTTTCCTGGCCTGGGTCGTCGCGGAGCAGGAACGAACCGAGGAACTGGCCGCCGGTGCTCATCACCACCTGGCGCATCACGCAGACCTTCTTGCCGTCATCCAGCGGGTCGCAGAGCTTGAGCCAGTTGTTCTTGGGGTCGGCGGCCGAGGCCGGGGTGACGGTCGTGCCACTTTCGGTGGTCTTCACCGAACCTGCCGGGGCGGCCTGGCCCCCGGCGGGAGCTGCCGGCGTCTCCTGAGCGAGCGCCCCGAACGAGGGCAGCATCAGCGCGGCGACCATGCCGGCAACGGCAAACTTCTTGAGGGTCATTGACTTTCCTTGAGGTTCCCACATCCAGCGCGGGGACTCTTGCGGCCCCCTTCGCATTTCGAGCCCTTCAAAGGGCGAATTCGGGCAATAGCATGACGTGCCGGGGCTTCCAAGGCATTATCCGGCCAGTGTTGCCGGCGCGCCGCTTTCCTCAGCCAGCTTGGCCATGCGCGAGAGAATCGCGGCGGTGCCCTTGAGTCGCATCTCGGCCTTTGGCCAGTCGCGCGCGAATACCAGTTTCTGATCCGGCTTGATCCGCACCCCCATGCCGGGATCGGAAACCATCTTCACGAGGCCCACCGGGTTGGGGAACTCGTTGTTGCGGAGGGTGATGACCGCGCCCTTGGGGCCCGCGTCGACCTTCTCGACATTGGCGGCGCGGCAGAGTGCCTTCACCAAGATGACCTTGAGCAGCGCCTCGACCTCCTCGGGAAGTGGGCCGAAGCGGTCGATGAGCTCGGCGCCAGCCGCGTCGATCTCGCGTGCATCGGTAAGGTCGCCGAGCCGACGATAGAGCTGCATCCTGAGCTGCAGGTCGGGCACGTAGTGTTCGGGAATCATCACGGGCATGCCGAGCGAGATTTGCGGGCTCCACTCGCCCTTATCCTCGTAGACCTCCTCGCCGGTGCGGAGCGAGGCCACCGCCTCCTCCAGCATGGCCTGGTAGAGCTCGAAGCCGACCTCGCGGATGTGACCCGACTGCTCCTCGCCGAGCAGGTTGCCGGCGCCGCGGATATCGAGGTCGTGGCTCGCGAGCTGGAAACCGGCGCCAAGGCTTTCGAGCGACTGCAGCACGGTGAGACGCCGCTCGGCAGTATCGTTGAGCTTCTGGTTCGCCGGCACGGTGAAGAGTGCGTAGGCGCGCTGCTTGGACCGCCCGATGCGGCCGCGGATCTGATAGAGCTGCGCCAGGCCGAAATGGTCGGCGCGATGCACCACCAGCGTATTGGCATTCGGTATATCGAGGCCGGATTCGACGATCGTCGTCGCCACCAGCACGTCGAACTTACCGTCATAGAAATTGTTCATGATGTCGTCGAGCTCGGTCGCCGGCATCTGCCCATTGGCGACCACGAACGACACCTCGGGTACCTGCTGGGTCAGGAACTCGGCAATGTCCGGCTGGTCCTTGATCCGCGGCACCACATAGAACGCCTGCCCGCCGCGGTACTTTTCGCGCAGCAGCGCCTCGCGGATCGAGAGCGGATCGAAAGGCGAGATGAAGGTGCGAATGGCGAGGCGGTCGACCGGCGGCGTCGCCAGCAGGCTGAGGTCGCGGACGCCTGTCAGCGCCAGCTGTAGCGTACGCGGGATCGGTGTTGCGGTGAGCGTCAGCACGTGCACGCTCTCACGCATCTCCTTGAGCCGCTCCTTGTGCGCGACGCCAAAGTGCTGCTCCTCGTCGACGATCATCAGCCCCAGGTTCTGGAACTTGATAGCCTTGCCCAGCAGCGCATGGGTGCCGACCACGATATCGACCTGACCGTCGGCGATGCCTTCCTTGGTGGCCTTGAGCTCCTGCGCGGAAACCAGCCGCGAGGCGGCGGCGACGCGCACCGGCAGGCCGGCGAAGCGCTCCTTGAAAGTCTTGTAGTGCTGCCGGGCGAGTAGCGTCGTCGGCACCACCACCGCCACCTGCTGGCCGGACATGGCGACGGCGAAGGCTGCGCGCAGCGCCACCTCGGTCTTGCCGAAGCCGACATCGCCGCAGACCAGCCGGTCCATCACCTTGCCGGACGCCAGGTCGTCGAAAATGGCTTCGATGGCGGCCAACTGGTCCTCGGTCTCCTCGTAAGGGAAGCGCGCCGCGAACTCCTCGTAGGCACCGCCACCGGAATCGATCGGCTTGGCGCGCACCAGCTGGCGCTGCGCCGCGATCTTGATGAGCTGCTCCGCCATGTCGCGGATCCGCTTCTTGAGCCGGCTCTTCTTGGCCTGCCAGGCAACGCCGCCCAGCTTGTCGAGTTCGGTGATGCCCTCCGAGCCGTAGCGCGAGAGCAGCTCGATGTTCTCGACCGGCAAGTAGAGCTTGGTGTTGCCGGCATATTCGATCTCGACGCAGTCATGCGGCGCGCCCGCCACGTCGATGGTCTTCAATCCCAGGAACCGGCCGATGCCGTGGTCGACATGGACGACGAGATCGCCCGCGGCGAGGCTCGCCGCCTCGGTTAGTGCATCCGAGGCCTTGCGCTTGCGCTGCTGGCGCAACAGCCGCTCGCCAAGGATGTCCTGCTCGGAGAGGACGACAAGCTCGTCGGTCTCGAACCCGGTTTCGAGGCCGAGCACGATGAGCGAGGTGACGTTGGGCGAGGTCGTCTCGGCATCGCGGAAGTTTTCGCCCAGCCGCGGGTTGGTGAGCCCATGGTCCTTGAGCACCTGCACCATGCGGTCGCGCGACCCTTCGGACCAGCAGGCGATGACTGTCCGCCGCCCTGCCCGGCTTTGCTCCTGGAGATAGCTGACCACTGCCTCGAAGAGGTTGGTATCCTGCGATTGCCGTTCGGCCGCAAAGCTGCGCGCGACGCGGCCACCAGCATCCGTGCTGCGCTTCTCGTCGGGCACGCTGAAATGCGACAGCTGGACGATCTCGGCGCCCTTGCTCAGTTCGAACGGATGCGTGGCGATCTCGTAGAGCAGTTGCGGCTCGATCGGCTTATATGGCGCGCCCGAAGTGGCTGCGTTCTTGACGTTCTGGGCCTGCTCCCGAGCGTCGTAGTAGTCCTTGACCTGCGTCTGCCGCTCGGCAAAGGCCTCCCGCGCCTGGTCGTCGAAGATGTAGGGGGCGGCGCCGGTATAGTCCGCTAGGCCCTCCATGTGGTCGTAGAAGAACGGTAGCCAGTGCTCGAGGCCGGGATAGCGTTGTCCGGCGCTGACGGCGGCATAGAGCGGATC
>DATCRS010000100.1:0-7034 GCA_036568845.1 Devosia sp.
CCGCCACGACGACGATCATCCATACGAAGGTCTGCCAGTGCAATTCGAAGATCTGCCCTGGTGGCGTGGTGGCGAGCATCCCCACCACGAGGCCGACGAAGATCGGCATCATCGCGTCGGCGATGGAGCCGATAGCGACGAGGATCATGCGGAGCAAAAATGCGCCGCGGAACTGATTGACGAAATAAAGGGTAAAGGCCGTGACCCCTTTGGGGGGCTCGGTGTTCCTGGCCAGCGCTACAGGGGTGTAACGGGCGTCGAACCAGGCAATAACGCGATTGAACATGAGTCTCTCATCGGGATGAGAGCCTTCCGACCTTGAGTCAGGTTGAGGCTCTTGTGGATTGTTTTCGTTTCACTTTCCGGAAGGCGGCTCCGGGTGTGGTGGTGCGTCCGATGCTGAGAGTGTTGAAGCTATCCATTTGGTCCTCCTTGGACTGGTTGGGCTAAGTCGTGAGCACTAAACTCTAGGCGTCAGAAGTCAGCTGGCCAGCGGTCGAGGACCACAGCGCCAGCTCTCGGTGGAGAGTGAAAGACAACGTCTTCGGGGCCGCCACTCGGCGCCATGCGCATTGTGCAACCACAGGGAAAGGTGGCAGACAACTGAAGGGCATCGCCAGAAAAGGCGATCTCCTCCGACTCTGCGAGATGCCAAAGCAGGCTGGCCGCAGGCGCATTGTCGTCGTGGACTTTGTCCATGTCGACGCTCTCCGAGAGCCCTAGATGCGGCGCGTTGATCTCAATGTCGCACCCGACGACCACTTCCTGGTGAGGGGTCTTTAGCGTCAGTGAGTACTTGCCAAGACCGATTTCAATAAGGGGGCCCGGAATCACAAAGTTTCTGAAAATCACTCCGCGGCCTCCGTCTGGTCGACGGCGATGAAGCCGCCGGACTGGCGGTGCCAGAGTCTGGCGTAGTGGCCGCCGAGTGCGAGCAGCTGGGCATGCGTCCCCTGCTCGACGATCTTGCCGCCCTCGATCACCACCAGCCGGTCCATGGCCGCGATGGTCGAGAGCCGGTGCGCGATGGCGATCACGGTCTTGTTGCGCATCAGCAGCTGGAACTGCCCCTGGATGGCGGCCTCCACCTCTGAATCCAGCGCCGACGTCGCTTCGTCGAGCACGAGGATCGGCGCGTTCTTCAAAAGCACGCGGGCGATGGCGACGCGCTGCCGCTGGCCGCCCGAGAGCTTTACGCCGCGCTCCCCCACCTGGGCGTCGTAGCCGGTGTTGCCCTTGGGATCGACGAGCGTCGCGATGAAGTCCTCCGCCTCGGCCAGCCGGGCCGCCGCACGCATTTCCTCCTCGGTCGCATCGGGGCGGCCGTAAAGGATGTTCTCGCGCACCGAGCGATGGAGCAGCGACGTGTCCTGCGTCACCACGCCGATATTCTCGCGCAGCGAGTCCTGCGTGACGGTGGCGATGTCCTTGCCGTCGATCGTGATGGTGCCACCCTCACGGTCGTAGAAGCGCAGCAGCAGGTTGACGATGGTCGACTTGCCGGCGCCCGAGCGGCCGACAAGGCCGATCTTCTCGCCCGGCTTGATGTGGAGATCGAGGTGGTCGATAACCCCGCTCTCCTTGCCGTAGTGGAAGGAGACGTTCTCGAAGCGGATGTCGCCGGTGACCCGGCCCATCGGCTTGGCGCCGGGCTGGTCCGAGACGATGCGCGGCAGCGAGATCGAGCCGATGCCGTCCCTCACGGTGCCGATGTTTTCAAAGAGCGAGCTCATCTCCCACATCACCCACTGGCTCATGCCTTGGAAGCGCATGACGAGGCCGAGCGACACCGCGAGCGCGCCAGGGGTCATGTGGCCCTGGAGCCAGAGCCAGATGCCGACAGCGCCGACCGCGAACAACAGCAGGCAGTTGGCGACCACCACCGAGACATTGAGCACGGTGAAGAGCCGCATCTGCGTGTAGACGGTGCCCAGGAACTGGTCCATCGCTTCGCGGGCATAGGACTCCTCGCGGTTGGAGTGCGAGAAGAGTTTTACCGTCGCGATGTTGGTGTAGCTGTCGACGATGCGGCCTGTCATCATCGAGCGCGCATCGGCCTGGGCCTGCGAGATCTTGCCCATGCGCGGGATGAAGTAGCGCATCATGGCCACATAGGCGACGAGCCAGACGAGGAACGGCACCGCGAGCCGCCAGTCGGTCGCCGCCGCCAGCACTACGGCGCCCGAGAAGTAGACGACGACGTAGACCAGCATGTCGAGGAGTTTCATCACCACTTCGCGCACGGCGAGAGCAGTCTGCATCAGCTTGGCGCCGATGCGGCCGGCGAACTCGTCCTGGAAGTAGCTCATCGACTGGCGAATGAGATAGCGGTGCGCCATCCAGCGGATGCGCTGCGGGAAGTTACCCAAGAGCGTCTGGTGCATGGTGGCGGTCGAAATGATGACCATCACCGGCATGATCACGACGATGAAGATGCCCATCGCCCAGAGTTTCCAGCCATCGGTCTCGAGGAAGGTCTCGGGGTTGGCGCCGGCCAGCCAGTTGACGATGTCGGAGATGAAGCTGAACAGCACGATCTCGCCGGCCGCGATCAGTGCGGCCATGGCGGCCATCAGGAACAGCCATTTCTTGGCGCCCCTGGAATAGTGCAGACAGAAGGCGAGCAGCCCCTGCGGCGGCTGCTGCGGTTCCCCGAGCGGATAGGGGTCCAGCCGTCGCTCGAACCACTTCAGGAACGCCGTAACCATGACCGAACTCTCCCTCACTCACATCGGAACAGAGACGGCGCTACGACCTCAACCGAAGTTGAGGTCAAGCGATGATCGTCCCGGTGCAAAGACTTGACCCGCGGGCTATGCTGGATTTCGCACGCGACGCGCCATTTCCCTCGGCGCGGCGGAGGTGCGAGCTGCAAAGCGCCTCGCCATCCCATTGCCGCCTAACTTGGCAGGAAGTATGGCTTTTTAGTCGCTCACAGCCGGTCAGAATACACCAACTGCGAGAGTCGGCTGTTGCGGCCAAGCCACATATCGATAACGAGTTACGGGGTTGAGAACGCACCGTGATGCGCGCTGAGAACGAACTGACGATCTACCTCGAGGACTATGCTCCAACCCCGTACATCATCGAGCGGGTTGAGCTCAATGTGCAGATCAACCCTGGCACCACGCTGGTCCGGTCTCTGCTCACCGTCTTGCCACGAGGGGACACCGCGCCGGGGACGCCGCTGGTGCTCGATGGCGATGAGCTGGCGCTGAAGTCGGTGGCGATCGACGGGCTGCCGCTGGCCCTCACGGCCTATGATGCCACGCCCTCCGCCCTCACCATCCATGAGCCGCCGACGAAGCGCTTCGTGCTCGAGACCGAGGTGGCGGTCGAGCCGGAGAAGAACACCCGGCTCATGGGCCTCTATCGCTCCAGCGGCACGTGGTGCACGCAATGCGAGCCCGAGGGCTTCCGGCGCATCACCTACTATCTCGACCGGCCCGACGTGCTCGCCACCTTCAAGGTGCGGATGAGCGCCGACAAGGCACTGGCGCCGGTGCTGCTCGCCAACGGCAACCTCGTCGCCGAGGGCGACGAGGCGAACGGCCGGCACTTTGCGGTGTGGGAGGACCCCTTTCCCAAGCCGGCCTATCTCTTTGCGATGGTCGCCGGCGACCTGGGCTCGATCCATGACGAGTTCATCACGGCGTCCGGACGCAAGGTGCAGCTCGGCATCTATTGCGAGCACGGCAAGGAGGAGAAGTGCACCTGGGCGATGGACTCGCTCAAGCGCTCCATGGCCTGGGACGAACGCCGCTTCGGCCGCGAGTACGACCTCGACGTCTTCAACATCGTCGCCGTCTCCGACTTCAACTTCGGCGCGATGGAGAACAAGGGCCTCAACATCTTCAACGACAAGCTGGTGTTCGTCTCGCCGGCCAGTGCCACGGACGCCGACTATGACGGGGTCGAGCGCGTCATTGCGCACGAGTATTTCCACAACTGGACCGGCAATCGCATCACCTGCCGCGACTGGTTTCAGCTGTGTCTCAAAGAAGGGCTGACGGTCTATCGCGACCAGGAGTTCACCTCGGACGAGCGCTCGCGGGCGGTGAAGCGCATCAGCGACGTGCGCACGCTGCGGGCGACGCAGTTCCCCGAGGACGGCGGGCCGCTGGCGCATCCCGCACGGCCGAGCCAGTACAAGGAGATCAACAACTTCTACACGGCAACGGTCTACGAAAAGGGCGCCGAGATCGTCCGCATGCTGGCAACGCTGCTCGGCGAAGCCGGCTTCCGCAAGGGCATGGACCTCTACTTCGAGCGCCATGACGGCGAGGCGACGACCATCGAAGCCTTCCTCAAGGCCTTCGAGGAGGCCAACGGCGTCGACCTGCAGCATTTCGGCCAGTGGTACCTGCAGGCCGGTACGCCCGAGGTGACGGTGGCTGAGAGCTATGACGAGGCCAACCAGACCTACACGCTGACCCTCAGCCAGCATGTAGCGCCGACACCCGGCCAACCGACCAAGCTGCCGATGGTGATCCCGGTCAAGTTCGGTCTCATCGGCCCCAATGGCAGCCCGATGGGCTGGTCGAGCGTCTCCGGCGGCACGGTCGAGGACGACATGATCATCCTGGACAAGGAGAGCACCACCCTCACCTTCTCGGGCGTGCCCAACCGGCCGGTACCGTCGCTGTTCCGCGGCTTCTCGGCGCCGGTGAAGGTCAAGACCGAAGCGGCGGAGGCGGACAGGCTCTTCCTCGCGCGCCATGACAGCGATCCGTTCGGTCGCTGGCAGGCATTGCAGGACGTCGCCATGTCGCTGCTGGTCGGAGCGGTCAGCGGCAGGCCGTGGAGCGATGCCCAGATAACCGGTCTCGCGCAGGCGATCGAGGACACGGCCACCAGCAAGACGCTCGACGACGCCTTCAAGGCGCTGGCCATCAGCGTGCCGGGGGTTCCCGAGATTGCGCAGGTCAAGGCCACGGACGTCGATCCTGCGGCGATCCACAAGGCCCGCAGCGAGATGGTGCAGCAGATCGTAGACCGCATCGGCGGCACGCTGGAACAGGTCTATC
The DNA here is from genome assembly GCA_036568845.1 of Devosia sp. Lineage (GTDB taxonomy): Bacteria > Pseudomonadota > Alphaproteobacteria > Rhizobiales > Devosiaceae > Devosia_A. The sequence goes on from DATCRS010000100.1 coordinate 5,028, forward strand.
GCGACAAGGCAGTCACCGAGCCCTACGCCCCGTCGATTGCCCAGACGGGTCAGCGCTCGCTGCGCAACGCGGCGCTGGGCTACCTCGTCCGCGGGCTCGGTGAGCACGGCGCCGCGCTGGCGGCGGAGCAGTATCACGCAGCCGAGAACATGACCGACCGTTTCGCGGCGCTTGCGGCCTCCGTCGCTGTATGGACGCCACAGGCCGCCGGCCTGCTCGGCGACTTCAGGACCATGTACACGGCCGACCCGCTGGTCTTCGACAAGTGGCTGATGCTCAACGGCCAGCCGGTGCACGACCAGACCATCGATCGACTGCGGGCGATCCTCGCCGATCCGGATTTCCCCAGGAACAACCCGAACCGGTTGCGGGCGCTGGTCTTCAGTTTTGCCAATGGCAATCTGGTACAGTTCGCGCGTCCCGACGGCGAAGGCTTCCGCTTCGTCACCGAATTCGTCGCCGACGTCGACAAGCGCAATCCGCAGGTCGCGGCACGCGTCCTCACCACCTTCCGCATCTGGCGCAGCTTCGAACCGGGCCGGCGCGACGCGGCCGAAAAGGCGCTGAAACTGCTCCACGAGTCTGCCTCGTTGAGCCGGAACGCAGCCGATATCCTCGAGCGCACGCTTAGTGGTTAACCGCCCGTAGCCTTGGAAGAATTTTTCTTCCGGGACTAAGTGATTCTGCCGACTCGCGAAAACGCCGGCGCGGGCATGCCCGCCCCGGCACCCCCTCTGGACAGTGGCATTGCTCCGATTCAGAGTTGCCGGGCGGTGCAAATCACCGGCGGGTCGAGACTACTTTTCAGGCGGGGGTATGTATGCGGTCGGCGGAGCCATCCGACGTCGGGGAAAGGGGATTCTTCGCGCCCCAACGCTCAGGCGCCGAAGCTCGCGACAGCGGCCGATCCGCCTCCCCGGCTCCCACGCTGACACTCGCCATAACCCTCTGCGCCGTCCTTGCCGCCATCCTGTCGATCGGCGTCGATTTCGCGCGTACGGTCGACGAGCACGGCGCGCGCCGGGCGCTGGTCGCCGAACTTGCCCCTGGTGACGGGATCGCGGCGGAAATCGTCGCGCTGGAAGCCGACCTCGCGCCGGTGTGGCAGCGCGGCATCGGCGCCTTTGCCCTCGCTGCGCTGATCGCCGGTCTTGCCTGGCGGCGCGGCCGCACTCCGGAAACGTCGCGCCTCGATTTTCAGGATCTCCTCGCCACCATTCCCTTCGGCGTCGCGTGCTGGAGCAATGACGGGCACCTCATCACCTGCAACGAGCAGTATCGAACCAGGCTCGGCATCAAGGACCGGCAGCTTCCCGCGGGCGCGCTCTATCCCACCACGGTCAGGCAGCTCGCCCTTGGCGGCTACATGCAGGTCCTGCGCGAGAACGACAGCAATCGGCTGCTCGAACTGCATCGCGATGATGGTTCGTGCCTGCTTATTGACGAGCGCCCGCTGGGGGACGGGGCGTTCGTCACGCTGATTTCCGACGTCACCGAGACGCGGCGAACCGACCAGCTACTGGCGACCATCCGCGAGGAACAGCGCCTATTAGCCCGCCGCTATCACGAGGAGAAGCTCCGGGCCGAAGCGGCCAACCGCGCCAAGACCGCCTTCCTCGCCCACCTCTCGCACGACATCCGCACGCCGCTGAACCATATCATCGGCTTTGCCGAGCTGATGCGGCAGCAGACCTATGGCGCGCTCGGCGACGCCCGCTACCTCAACTATGTCGAGGCGGTGAAGGGGTCCGGCGAGCGCCTGCTCTCCTACTTCGCCTCCATTCTGGAACTGGCCGAGCTCGAAGCCGGCCGCCGGCCTCTGCGGCTCGAGCGGGTCAATGCCGATGAGCTGCTGCTGGCAGCGGCACGGCGTTTTTCCTCGCAGGCGAGCCAGGCCGGCCTCACCCTCGGCGTCGGCAGCCGTTGCGACGCGACGATTGTCGGCGACCGTTTTTCGCTCGAGCGCATGATGGGCAACCTAGTCGAAAACGCGGTGCGGTTTACTCC
>DATCRS010000101.1:0-5823 GCA_036568845.1 Devosia sp.
AAGCGAAGCTGCCCTATTTCAACCGCCTAAATTTGAGGCTGTCCAGCGAAATGCCGACGAGACAAGCAGCTAGTTGGTGGTCTTCCGGCTCTGTCGGAAGATCTTGATCGTCCGCTCGATCAGCTCGTCGAGAATGGCTTCGCCGGTGCGCATCTCCGGGCTCGTCTGGGTATAGGCAACGAGCGACATGGCCACCGCCTGGATGGCAAAGGCCTTCTTGTGGTCGCCTTCGCGATACTGCCGGTTGCCTTCCTTCTCGAAGTCGGTGAGCAGCTTGGAATAGGTCTCCTGCCCCATGGTCCGCTTGAACTCGACCCAGTTGAGGGCACCGACCTTGTCGATGATCTCGGCGGCGAGGCTGCCGATCAGCCACATGGCTTCCGGATCGTCCTTGCCGTTCTGCTGCAGGTCCGTGAGCACCGCGGCGAAACGCTGCTTGAACTCTTCTTCCTTGCTGGCCATGCTGCTTTCCCGTCTTCGATAGCTGCCACTGGCATCGAAAGGCCGGTCAGCGCAAGCACGAACTTCGGACATCTCCCGATGAAGCGGATCGCTTCCCTTTTCCTCGCCGCCCTTCTGCTGCTGCCGACGGTTGCGTCGGCGCAGTATGTGATGGACCTCGGCAACCTGATCAGTGCGCTGCGTGTGGGCGACTTCAGCGGCGATCTGGAAAATCTCGACCGGGCGCAGGTGGTCTATGTCACCCGGGTATCGCGCCTCTCCGGCATCCGCATCCAGGGCGGACGGCTGGACCGTGCGATCGCCGACCGCCAGCGCGTCCTGATCTATCTTCGCCACATCGTCTCGCAAAACCGCGTGGCCATGCGGGCGCTCGACGTGCACCACGAAAGCCTCGAGGACGTCATCTTCCTCACCACCACGAGCGACGGGTCGGCCATGCTCTATGTGGATGACCGGTAAGGCAAATTCGCCGCTCGCGACATTTCTCGCAACCTTGCGAGGGGCGCAGCGTTCGCAATAGGCAGAGTGGCTCTGCGGTCCCGTGTCGCAACGCGGGATGCATGGTGCGGACCGGGTGCGGGATCTCGCATCCGGTCTGCACCGCGTCAGGTCATTGGTTGGTCGCGCTTTCGAACCGGAAAGGTCTGCAACCTTTCCTGAAAACGCTCTAGAGCTTGCCCATCACCTTCTGCTGGAAACCATAGACCTCGCGCTTGCCGGACAGCGGCACGAGCCGCACTTCCCGTTTCTGGCCCGGCTCGAAGCGCACGGCGGTGCCCGCCGCGATGTCGAGGCGCATGCCAAGCGCCTTGTCGCGATCGAAGGCGAGGGCATTATTGGTCTCGAAGAAATGGTAATGCGAGCCGACCTGGATCGGCCGGTCGCCGGTATTGGCGACTTCCAGCATCACCTGCGGCGCGCCGGCGTTAAGCTCGATATCGCCCGGCTGGGTGATGACTTCTCCTGGGATCATTGATGTCCTCCTAGGCCGCTCTGGGCGATGCGGTGGTGCAGCCCGCGGGGTTCAGCACGCGCTTGGTGGATGGCGGGTTGTTGGCGAGCTTGCTGGCGGGACGGATCGGCCGTGGCACGAGTGTGCCGCCGCAATTGGGGCAGGTGCCTTTGAGCACGGTCTGGGCGCAACCGGCGCAGAAGGTGCACTCAAAGCTGCAGATCATCGCATCAAGTGCGTCGGCGGGCAGGTCCTTGTCGCAACACTCGCAGTTGGGCCGGAGTTCGAGCACGATGTCACCGGATCGGTTGATGGACGGTCACCAGCTTGGTGCCGTCCGGAAAAGTGGCTTCGACCTGCACGTCGTGGATCATCTCGGCGATCCCCTCCATCACCTGGCTGCGTGTCACCACATGCGCGCCGGCTTCCATCAGGTCGGCCACCGAGCGGCCGTCGCGGGCGCCTTCGACCACGAAGTCGGTAATCAGCGCGATGGCTTCGGGGTGGTTGAGCTTCACGCCGCGTTCCAGCCGCTTGCGCGCGACGATCGCCGCCATGGCGATCAGCAGTTTGTCCTTTTCGCGGGGCGTGAGGTTCATTTCTCTTCCCTAGAGATGCCAGAGGCGCGGCAGGGTGCCGGCGCCCGAAAGTTCGGCGATAACAGGCCCGATGATCTTGCGAAGCGCAAGCCCGGATTCGGCGATGGCGCGTACGACGAGGCGGTCGCCGATGAGGCTCGCGCCGGCGCGCCCGTGGAGCAGCGAGCGGACGCGCCCCAGTTTGCTCTCGGCCCTTGGCCCAATCAGCAGCACTGTGGCGAAGGCGAGCGCGCCGTCGAGCAGCGAGAGCCCGTCGCGCTCCAGCGGATCGGTGCCAAGCGCGGTGGCCTCGGCATGCACCAGCCGCCCGTTGCGGCGGATGCGCCAGTTGTCGCGCAGCGTCGCACTGCGGGCGGCCTCGCCCATGGCCTCGCGGCCGAGGAGGATCGCCTCGACGGCGCAGAGCGAAGCCCCCTCGGCGAGATCGACCTCCAGCGTGCGGTCGAGCTTGGCGCCCTCGAACAGAATGGTCTCCTGCGGCAGCCAGTCGAGCTGCGCGCCCGCGCCGACCACGAGCCGGTTGTGAACCTTCGCGGTGTCGCCCAGCGAGCGATAGACGCGCTCGCAGGCCTGCGTCGTCAGCACCAGCCGGGTTTCCGGTGCCGCTTCTGCCGTCCACGCCACCTCATCGCCACCGGTGAGGCCGCCCGCCGTGTTGATCAGCACCGCCTGCAACGACTTGTCATGCGTATGGGGCAGCCGGATCTTCGCGCAGCCCTCCTGGTAGAGCGTGCCGATGCGGGTGGCTTGGCCATCTGACATAGCCACCAGCCGCCCTTCGCCACGGGCGCGCTGGAGCCGGGGCAATGACATCGCAGAGGTCATTCTGCCGACCTCTCGCACCCCTCCCCCTTGAGGGGAGGGGATTGGGGGAGGGGGTTAAGGGAGCCATGGTGCCGACTGCATAACCCCCTCCCTCGTTCCCTCCCCTCAAGGGGGAGGGAGGCGATAGAGCCGAACCCTTTGACGCCTTCCCACACCACCTACACCATCAAATGCCGGCGGACCTCGGGCAGGTCGAGGTCGCTGGCCGGGCCGGAATGCATGATCTCACCGCGATCCATGATGTAGATGTCGTCGGCGATCTCGCGGCAGAAGTCCAGATATTGCTCGACGAGCAGGATGGTCATGCCCTTCTCGTCGCGCAGGAACTGCAGGGCCCGGCCGATGTCCTTGATGATCGAAGGCTGGATGCCCTCTGTGGGTTCATCCAGCACCAGTACCTTGGGCCGGGTGACCAGCGCCCGCCCGATCGCGAGCTGCTGCTGCTGCCCGCCGGAAAGATCGCCGCCGCGCCGGCCCAGCATGGTCTTCAGCACCGGGAACAGATCGAAGATGAAGGGCGGGATGGACTTGTCCGGGCCCTTGAGGCCGGCATAGCCGGTTTCGAGGTTCTCCTTGACCGTCAGCAACGGAAAGATCTCGCGGCCCTGCGGCACGTAGCCGATGCCCATGCGCGCCCGCTTATAGGGCGGCGCCTTCTTGAGCACCTCGTTGTCGAAAACGATCTCGCCCGAGGAAACGCTGTTGATGCCGGTCACGGCCCTGAGCGTCGAGCTCTTGCCCACCCCGTTGCGCCCGAGCACGGCCGTGATGCGGTTCGGCTTGGCCTCGATGGAGATGCCTTTGAGCGCCTGCGCGGCGCCGTAGTGGAGGTCGATCTGACGGATGGTGAGGCTGGTCATCGGTATCCGATCTCCTTGAGGAAGCCGTCGATGCCGGCGAAGAGCTCTTCGTCATGACCGAGCCAGATGTGGCCGCCGGTCGGGAAGATAGTGAGGCGGGCGCCGGGCACCGTGGCGGCGATGTGACGGGCCGCCTTGGCGGTGCCGAAACGATCGTCCTCCACCGAAATGGCGTAGGTAGGAGCCGTGATCGTCTCCAGTGCGGAGGGCGAGGGATGGCCTGCGAGCTTGGCGTCGTTGACCAGGCCGTCGGCGCGACGGCTCACCGGCAGGATGCTCCACAGAATGTCGCGAGCCCGCACGACCTCGGACGCGTCGACCGTCTGAAGCAGCGCCGGATCGGTGGCGAGCAGGGTACCCGTCATCAGGTCCGGCACGGCCACAAGGCCGCACCAGAAGAGGAAGTCCGAGCGCAGCAGCGTCATAGCCGCCTCGATGCCCGGAGGCGGGTTTTCGGCGGTCACAGCGTCGCTGTCGGGCGTGTATGCAGCGGGGACGATTGGCAGCAGCGCCGCACAGCGATCGGGGTGACGGACGGCGAACTCGATGGCCGAAAGGGCTCCCGCCGAGCCACCGGCCACTGCAACGCGCTCGATCTGGAGGTGGTCGAGCAAATCGACGAAGGCGTCCGCCTGGTTGGCGCTCGACGGATCCTCGTATATTGGCGTGCGCAGGTAGCCGAAGCGCGACGGCGAGATCACCCGGTAGCCGAGGCCGACCAGGCGACTGGCAAAGTTGAGCCCCTGGTCGAAGCCGCCGCCGGTGCCATGAATCATGAGGAACGGCGTACCGCTGCCGACCTCGGCATATTCGAGGTCGCCGAAGCGGGTGTTGATGACGGAGCTGAGGGCGGGGTCGCAGGCGGAGCGGGCCTTGGCGATGGCCGAGGAATAGGCGAACGCCGTTCCGCCTCCTGCAGCGACCAGTGCGCCGCCTGCGATGCCCATGCCCATCAGTGCCCTGCGCGAGACCATGGCCAGTTCCTCCAGCACGCGGCGAAATGCCGACGATCTGGAGAAGTCTTGGGTGGGGCGGGGGAGGGCGGCGTTGAGCAGCATCAAGTCATCGCCCCAGATACCGTTCGATCACCACCGGATTGGCGCTCACCTGTTCCAGCGTGCCTTCGGCCAGCACCGTGCCTTCGGCGAGGCAGGTGACGCGGGTGCTCAGCGCGCGGACGAAGCTCATGTCGTGCTCGACCACGACGACTGAACGGGTCTGGGCAATATCCTTCAGGAGCTTGGCCGTTTCCTCGGTCTCGCTGTCGGTCATGCCGGCGACCGGTTCGTCGACGAGCAGCAGCTTTGGGTCCTGCGCCAGCAGCATGCCGATTTCGAGCCACTGCTTCTGGCCGTGGCTGAGGCCGGCCGCGAGCTCGCCTTTGCGGGCCGAAAGGCGGATGGTTTCGAGGATCTGCTCGATCCGCTCGACGTCGTCATTGGCGGCGACATAGCTCAGCGCGGCAAAGACGCTGCGGGGCTTCTTGAGCGCCAGCTCCAGATTGTCCCAAACGGTGTGACTCTCGAACACCGTGGGCTTCTGGAATTTCCGCCCGATCCCGAGATTGGCGATGGTTGCTTCATCCAGCTTGGTCAAATCGGTGCGCCCGTCGAACAGCACCTCGCCATCGTCCGGCCGGGTCTTGCCGGTGATGATGTCCATCATCGTGGTCTTGCCGGCGCCGTTGGGGCCGATGATGGCCAGCATCTCGTTGGGATGGACGATGATCGAGAGATGGTTCAGCGCCTTGAACCCGTCGAAAGAGACGGAGACGCCGTTGAGATAGAGCATGGTGCCGGCTTTGTCGGTCATTCGGCGGGCTCCGGAGCGGTCTTCTGGGGCAGGGTGCTTGCATCCTCGCCGGCCTCGGCCGCCGACGAGGCTTCCTTGCCCTTGCGGCGGTACTTGCCGCTCGTCAGGTCGGAAATGGTGCCGACGATGCCGCGCGGCAGGAAAAGCGTCACGACGATGAAGAGGCCGCCCAAGGCGAAGAGCCAGTATTCGGGCAGGGCGCCGGTGAAGAAGCTCTTGCCCATGTTGACCAGCACCGCGCCGATGATCGGGCCGACGATGGTGCCGCGCCCGCCGACGGCGGTCCAGATCACCACCTCGATCGAGTTGGCCG
>DATCRS010000102.1:0-7968 GCA_036568845.1 Devosia sp.
GCGGGAATCCGGTTGCTCGATCCTGCTAGTGTCCATAGATCGGGCCAGTGGACAAATCCAACTGGATTCCCGCCTCTCGCGGGAATGACGCCGTGGGAGATGGCTTGACCGAAGCAGGTGGGAAACGCCGGAAGCGGGGACCGTTTGGCCGCGTCGTTCGTGTGACTCTCGTTGTGCTCGCGATACTGGTCGCCATCCCGGTCGTGCTGACGCCGGTCTACCTGGTCGTCGATCCCATCTCGGTGCCGATGCTGGAGCGCCATCTCACCGGCCGGCCGGTGGTGCGGGAATGGCGGCCGATAGCGAAGATTTCTGACCGGCTGAAGGCGGCGGTGATCCTGTCGGAGGACGGGCAGTTCTGCCGCCATCTGGGGGTCGATATCAGCGCGCTGCGGGCGGAGGTGGAGCGCATGCTGGCCGGCAAGGAGTTCCGCGGCGCTTCGACCATCACCATGCAGGTGGCGCGCAACCTCTTTCTCACCAACGAACAGTTCTTCCTCAGGAAGGCCCTGGAGGTGCCCTTGGCGCTCTATATCGACCTGGTGATGCCCAAACGGCGGATCATGGAGATCTACCTCAACATCGCCGAGTGGGGCCCGGACGGGCAGTTCGGCGTCGAGGCCGGTGCTGAGGCTGCCTTCGGCACCGACGCCGATGCGCTGACCTGGGACCGGGCGGCCCTCCTCGCCGTCACCTTGCCCAATCCCATCATGCGCCGGCCGGGCAAGCCGTCGAGCGGCCTGCGGCGCATCGCACGGATCGTCGAAGCCCGGGCGCGGGAATACGGCGAACGGGCCAATTGCGTCGGTGAAGACGGCAAACTGGCGCTGTAATTGGGGCTAGCCAGAGCCTTGGGCATTCTGTATAGAGGCGCGCAATTCCCGACAGACCCCGTCTGTTGACCGCCGACCAAGCGGCGAAACGATATTACGGAGTAACGACCATGGCAGTGCCAAAACGCAAGACCTCGCCGATGAAGCGCGGGTTCCGCCGCTCGGCCGATGGCCTTTCGGCCCCGGCCTATGTCGAGGACAAGGATTCGGGCGAGCTGCGCCGTCCGCACCACGTCGATCTGAAGACCGGCATGTACCGCGGCCGTCAGGTTCTCGAGCCCAAGAAGTCGTAAGCCGAGCCCTGCTCGTCTTGCGCGATTGATTGAATTTGGCGGCCAGTCCCTCGCGGGGCTGGCCGTTTCTCTTTTCCGCCGGAGGTTTTGCGAATGGGAACGCGGGTTGAAAGCGACTCGATGGGCACGATCAATGTGCCGGACGAAAAGTATTACGGCGCGCAGACAGCCCGCAGCCTCGCCAATTTCGATATCGGCGGCGAGAAGATGCCAGCCGAGATCATCCGCGCCTTCGGCATCCTGAAGAAGGCCGCCGCGCTCGCCAACCACAAGCTCGGCCTGCTCGACGAAAAGAGCCGCGACCTGATCGTCACCGCCGCCGACGAGGTGATTGCCGGCAAGCTCAAGGATCATTTCCCGCTCGTCGTCTGGCAGACCGGCTCGGGCACCCAGTCGAACATGAACGTCAACGAGGTGATCTCGAACCGGGCGATCGAGCTTGCGGGCGGGGTGATGGGTTCGAAAAAGCCGATCCACCCCAACGACCACGTCAACATGAGCCAGTCGTCCAACGACACCTATCCGACGGCGATGCATATCGCGGCGGTGGAGGCGGTGCAGAACTACCTCGTCGAGCGGGTCATGCTGCTGCGGAACACGCTCGATGCGAAGTCGAAGCAGTTCATGGATGTAGTCAAGATCGGCCGCACCCATCTGCAGGATGCGACCCCCCTTACCCTCGGCCAGGAGATGAGCGGCTGGGTCGCGCAGCTTGACCTGGCGCTGAAGGCGATTCAGGCGACGCTGCCGCAGATGTACGAACTGGCGCTGGGCGGTACCGCTGTGGGCACCGGCCTCAACGCTCACCCGCAGTATGGCGAGACGGTCGCCGCCGAGATCGCCAAGCTCACCGGCCAGCCCTTCGTCACCGCGCCGAACAAGTACGCCGTGATGGCCGGGCACGATGCGTTTGTCGGCACGTCGGGAGCGCTGAAGCAGCTGGCTGCGGCGCTGATGAAGATCGCCAACGACGTCCGCTGGCTGGCCTCGGGCCCACGCTCGGGCCTCGGCGAGCTCACCATTCCGGAAAACGAGCCTGGCTCGTCGATCATGCCGGGCAAGGTCAACCCAACCCAGTCGGAGGCCATGACCATGGTGGCCGTGCAGGTGATGGGCAACGACGCCGCCATCGGCTTTGCGGCGAGCCAGGGCAACTTCGAGCTCAATGTCTTCAAGCCCGTGATCGCGTACAACTTCCTGCAGTCGGTGCGGCTCCTCGCCGACGCGGCCAAAAGTTTCAACGACCACTGCGCCGCCGGCATCGAGCCCGACCGGGCGCGGATCAAGCAGCTGGTCGACCAGTCGCTGATGCTGGTGACCGCGCTCAACCGCAAGATCGGCTACGACAACGCCGCGAAGATCGCCAAGAACGCCCACAAGAAGGGCACCACCCTCAAGGAATCGGCGATCGAACTCGGTCTGCTGACGGCGGAGGAGTTCGACGCCGAGGTGAAGCCCGAGCAGATGGTCGGACCGCTTAAGGTTTAGTCAGGGCGGGGCCAGTAGTCCCGCGCCAGCAGGCCAAGCCCAATGGCGATGAGCAGGACTGGCCAGAACAGGCCCCAGCCGAACTCGAAGAAGAACGTTGCCCAGAGGGTCGCGAAGATCGCGGTCGAGATCAGCGAGCCTATCACGTCGCCGGTGATCTCATTATCGGCTTCCCGGTAGTGCCGCACGGCCGCAACCAGCGAACCCGCTGCCGGAATCAGCAGGAAGAACGCCCACCAGTTCTTGGGCAGGGTAACAAGCCCGAAATTCTGCGCCAGCAGAACGACACCGACGATCAGCAGGATGATGGCTCCGATCGGTGCGCCGCCCCAGCGTTCCCGGCGCCGCCGAAGCCGCCATTCGCCCATCTCGGAACGGTCTGCGGGTGGCTCAATGTCGTTCTGTGACTGTGACATGCGGCTCTCCTCAGCTTCATGTGCTCCAGGAGACTAGAATCGCGACGCCATCGGGAACTTGACGGCGGTCAATCGGCGCTGGGCTGGTGGGCACCTTTGACCATGAACATCTGGATTGTGCAGAGATCGCCTGCCCCCTAGTCGTTGTCGGGCTTCTTTGCCATTGTCCTTGCCTCACACGTGGAGAGGCCGACAATGAGCGACAGCACCGTATTCATTCCACCCGAGCGCCGTCCTAGCCGGGCGCCGTTTATTCCGCCGCTGCTGCTGATCCCGTTCATCATCTACAACCTCGTCGGCTTCATCTTCATGGGCGGCAGCCCGGCGGGCTGGTCCAATGCGGTGATGACCATTCCGATGGTTTCGGGTCAGCCCTGGTCGCTGACGGCGGGGGACCTGCTGCTGGTCGTGGCGCTGGCTTGCCTCTTTTTCGAGGTGCTGAAATCGACCAATACCGGCCGCAGCTCGGTCGTCGAGCATATGCTCTCGACCGTGCTGTTCGTCATCTGCCTCATCGAATTCCTGCTGGTCGGCGCCTGCGCCAGCTCGGTGTTCTTCATCCTGATGATGATGACGATCTTCGACGTGGTAGCGGGATTCACGGTGTCGATCACCAGCGCCGGTCGCGACGTGACGATGGCTTGATTACTGAGCTAGAGGCTCCATCGCCTTCTCCCCTTGTGGGAGAAGGTGCCCGAAGGGCGGATGAGGGGTAAGCCACAGACACCGGCGCAAGCGGCCCACCCTCGTCCGGGCTCGCCCACCTTCTCCCATCAACAAGGGAGAAGGGCGCCGACTGAACTATCTCGCGACTCACACCACCACGGTCCGCCGATACCCAGCTGGCATACGGAGGATGGCGGCCTTGGCAGTTCCGGCATAGGCGTCGGTGGCGCGGGACTCGGGGGCGCGGGCCGGGCCGGCGGCCGGGGTGCGCTGCTGCAGCATTTGCGAGAGCAGGTCGGCGGGCGGCGCGTAGCGACGGAGCGGCGTCCGGGAGCTCGAATAGCTGCCCTTGGAAAGCTCGATTGTCTTGAACTGGGTCATGGCGGCGCCGTCCTGTGTCAAAACGGGCCGTTTGTGTCATTTTGGGACAGTCTGTCCCGGGCCCTTACAGGTAAGGTCGCAACCCCCATGCCAGGTTGCAAGGATTTGTTAACCTTTTGCCCGGCGGCGTGCCGGCAGGGTTAATGCTGCTGCAGCCGGAGGCGCATGACCGTGCGCCTCGTCCCCAGCGCCTCCACCTTCTCGAACCCCGCCTCCTCGTAGGCCGGGATGAACCCCATGTTGCGGTAGCTCGGCGAGTCGGGTTCGACCGCATGGGCCTCGAGGATGTCGGCCTTGCGGCTCCTGGCGAACTTGATGGCGGCGCCGATGAGCTGGTGGGCAAGCCCCTGCCCGCGATGGCTACGCTTGAGATACATGCAGGTGATCGACCAGATCTTCTGACCCGGTTCGTCCTGCGGACCGCCGACATGGGTGAAGGTCTCGCGCGAAGCGACCGATACCCAGGCGATCGGATCGCCCGCTTCGTAGCCGAGGAGGCCGACGGGGACGCCCTCGTCGATGCGTTTGAGCATCAACGGCTTGCGAGCCTTGCCGTCGCCGGTGACCTTGGCCTCGTCTTTGGTGATGCGCGTCCACATGCACCAGCAATAGCTCGGGCCGCCGGGACTTTCGAAGAGCCGAACGAAATCGGCCCCGGTCGCCTTGCTCACCGGCTTGAAGGCGAGCCGGACCATTTCACTTGAACTCATCTTTGGCGCGCCGCAGCGCTGCAAACACGGTGGCCGGATCGGTGCCGGGCGGCAGACCCATGGCCTTGCAGAGGCCCGGATCGTCGGCGCGGAGGAAGGGATTGGTGCGCTTTTCCATGCCGAGGCTCACCGGAATGGTGAACTGCCCGGCCTCGCGCATGCGCTTGACCTCGGCCGCCCGGATATTGAGCGCCGCGTTGCGGGGATCGACGCTCTGCGCGAAGCGCACATTGTCGAGCGTGTATTCGTGGCCGCAATAGACCAGCGTCTCGTCGGGCAGTTCGCGGAGCTCGGCAAGTGCGCTCCACATCGGCTCGGGCTTGCCCTCGAACATGCGCCCCACCCCGACCGAGAACAGCGCGTCGCCGGTGAAGAGGTGCCCGCCCACCGGATCGTAGAAGACGATGTGTCCCAGCGTGTGGCCCGGCGCCTCGATGACCAGGAAGTTGGTATTGCCGAGTTGCACGGTACTGGCGCCGCCCAAGAGCATGTCGAGCCCGAGGATGCGCTCGGCTTCGGCGCGCGGGCCATGCACGGTGCAGGCATATTCGCGCTTGAGTTGCGGCACGCCTTCGACATGGTCGGTGTGGTGATGGGTAACGAAGATGTCGGATAGGTCCCAGCCGCGCCGCTCCAGCGCCGCCTTTATCGCCTTGGCATCGGGCGCATCAATCGATGCGGTCTTGCCGGTGTCGACATCGTGCACGAGATAACCGTAGTTGTCGCTGCGGCAGAGGAAGACATCGATGAGCAAAGGCAACTACGGCACTCCCGAAATTGGCGCGGGCGTGACAAGGCCGGCGCGGCAGGGCAGACTCTAGTTCCAGATCCGACGCTTTACCAACGGGCAACGTGAATGAGCACCGACGTCAAGCGCCTCATCCAATTCTACAAATCGCCGCTGGGCAAGATTTCCCGCGCGCTGGTGCGCGAGGAGGTGATCCGCCTCGCCGGAAACGTGAAAGGACTGCGCGTACTGGGCCTGGGTTTCGCCACGCCCTACCTGCGCTTCACGATGGAAAACGCGGAGCGCGTGCTGGCCTTCATGCCGGCCCGGCAAGGCGCCTCGTCCTGGCCGCGCGAGGGTCCGTCGCATACCGTGCTCTGCGACCCGCTGGAAATGCCGCTCACCGATGCTGCCGTGGACCTCATCGTCGCCGTGCACGCCTTCGAGCACATTGCCGACGCTGAGGAACTGATGCGCGAGCTCTGGCGCATCGCCGCCCCGAACGCGCGGCTGATCGTCGTCGTGCCGCGGCGGCAGGGTATCTGGGCACGCGCCGACAACACGCCCTTCGGCGACGGCCACCCCTATAGCCGCTCGCAGCTCGAGCGGCTGCTGCGCGACCACAGCTTCGTACCCGAGCAATGGCGGGATGCGCTCTATCTGCCGCCCAGTCACAAGAGCCTCGTGCTCAAATCTACCCGGCTGTTCGAACGGCTGGGGCGCATCCTGATGCCGATGTTCTCGGGCGTGATGGTGGTCGCAGCGCGCAAGGAGCTGTTCCCCGCCGTACCGCGGCGGAAAAAGACCGAGCGCTATGTACGCGTCCCGGCCCTGTCGCCGCAGGCGGCGATGGAGATTCCGCGCGAGCTTTAGGGCACCGACAGCGCCACGGTGCCCGACCACGGCTCGGTGACGCCGCGGCCGCCCCCGAGGTCCTCGAGAATGGGCCTCAGCCGGTCGAGATTGCCGATCATCGCCGGGCGGGCGGCGATGAGGGCCTCCATATCGTCCCACTCGCCGACGATACAGTACATCCGCTCGCCGGTGGCGACGACGGAGAACCGCCGGCTGCCCGGCATTTCCTGAGTGCGGAAGTCGCGGTGGATGGCGAGGAACTCCTCTTCCTTGCCCGGTTTGACACGCATGTGCACGATGTTCATGGCCGTCATGATCCCCTCCCATGATCGGAGCGCCGATCGAGCCTACTCCCGCCGCGCGCACCGGCCTAGTTTTCTTTGCGTTCGGATTTGCCTTTCTCTATGGTCCGCGCGGCTTCCAACCCCGCCTCCGACCAATGACCGACACGCCTGACCGTCCACAGCCGCAGCCCGGCATTCTGAAGATTGCGCCTTATGTGCCGGGCCGTTCCGACGTGCCGGCCGGCGTGACGCTGGTGAAGCTCTCGGCCAATGAGAGCCCGCTGGGCGCGAGCCCCAAGGCCATCGAGGCCTATCGGGCGATGGCCGAGAAGTTCCACATCTATCCGGAGGGCTCGTCGCGCCTTCTACGCGAGGCATTGGGCGAGGTGCATGGGCTCGACCCCGACCGCATCGTCTGCGGCTTCGGCTCGGACGATATCCTCCACCTCTTGGCGCAAATCTATCTCGGGGAGGGCGACGAGGCGGTGATGAGCCAGTATGGCTTCAACGTCTACCCAATCATCACCCGCGGCGCCTCGGCAGAGATCGTCATGGCTCCGGAGACCGACTATCGCGCCGACGTCGATGCCATTCTGCGAGCGGTGACGGTCAGGACCAGGGTCGTCTTCCTCGCCAACCCGAACAACCCGACCGGCACCTATCTGGATCGGAATGAACTCAAGCGCCTGCATGCCGGGCTGCGGCGCGACATCCTCCTGGTGGTCGACAGCGCCTATGCGGAGTATGTGACGGCGGACGACTATTCGGTTGGCATCGACCTCGTCGATGCGGCCGAAAATGTCGTCATGGTGCGCACCTTCTCAAAGATGGGCATCGCTGGCGAGCGGGTCGGCTGGATGTACGGCCCGGCGCATGTGGTGGACGCCGTGCACCGGCTGCGCGGCCCGTTCAATGTCACCCTTTCGGGTCAGGCGGCCGCAGCGGCGGCGGCGCGCGACACGGCGTTCACGAGCAAGCTTCGCGAGCACAACGCCATCTGGCGCGACTGGCTGACGCGGAGCCTCCGCTCCAACTTCATCCAGGTCCCGCCCAGCCAAGGCAACTTCATCCTCGCGCTGTTTGCCGATGCGGAAACCGCCCGGGCGGCGTTTACCGCGCTGCGCGACAAGGGCTTGCTCGTGCGCGAGATGCACAGCTACGGCATTCCCAACGGGCTTCGCATCACCATCGGGCTGGAACCGCATATGCGGGCGGTGGTGGAGGTGCTCAGGGATTTCGGGGCGCTGGGGGCGCAGGATTGATGTTCGAGAAACTCGCCCTGGTGGGCATCGGCCTCATCGGCTCGTCGATCGCG
>DATCRS010000103.1:0-2335 GCA_036568845.1 Devosia sp.
CTTATAGTTGCCAATGACAACTTTAAGGCTCCGGTCGCTCTCGCCGCGTAAGCGGTGCTAGCACTGGGAATTCAAGTCCTCCGCTCCTAGCCGGGCGGCAGGCGGGGTCCGCAGGCACCTGGCAACAGAAGCCTGCATTTCATTTTGTGCGGTTCGCACAGCCTCTCTCACCACATGACTCGATGTCATCCCTGCGAAAGCAGAGACCCGTCGATCGGCAAGCGCCTGGCCCGCGTGGGCAACCAACCTCCACTCGTGTTGGGCCATGGGTCCCGGCCGCGGCAACAGGCAATGGCGTAACGATCCGTAGAAACCCGGTTTCTCCTTGAAACCGGATGGGCACTCTGGCTCTTATGAGGAGAAGGGATTCCTCTTACCGCGGACCGCTCTTTTCATGGCCGAAGATCTCATCCGTTACGACATCCTCGCCCAGGAGGCGCTGCGCGGCGTGGTCCGCAAGGTGCTCTCCGAGGTGGTCAAGACGGGCCTGCCCGGCGAGCATCATTTTTTCATTTCCTTCGTCACCCGGGCGCCGGGCGTGCGCATGAGCCAGCGGCTGCTCGAGCAGTACGACAAGGAAATGACCATCGTGCTGCAGAACCAGTATTGGGACCTGAAGGTCTCGGAAACCGGTTTCGAAGTCGGGCTTTCGTTTGACGGTCAGCACGAAACCCTGGCCGTGCCGTTCTCGGCCCTGAAGGGCTTTTTCGACCCCTCGGTACAGTTCGCGCTGCGCTTCGACGTCAACGAGGAAGCGCCTGCCGCCACCGAGCCCGCCGCCGTCGCGGCGGACCAGGAACCATCCGACGACAAGCCGGGCGAGAAGGTCGTCAGCCTCGACAGCTTCCGCAAGAAGCCCTGAGGCATTGCAGAAGCGTTCGCTCAGCATCGCCGGTCATCGCACCAGCATCGCCCTGGAACCGGAATTCTGGGCGGGACTGGAAGCCATGGCCGCCGCCCGCGGCATGCCGCTCACCGCACTGATCCGCGAAATCGACGAAACCCGCGAGATCCCCAATCTCTCATCGAGTCTGCGGATCGCGGTGCTGAACTTCTATCGGGATAGGGGATGACCGGCGTCATTCCCGCGCAGACGGGAACCCGGGATCGGCAGTACGACCTATCCCCACGCGCCGTCCTCCTCGCGCTCCGACGCGAGGACCCATTGCACCGCATGAGCGAGTGGATAATGGGTCCTCGGGATCAAGTCCGAGGATGACGGTGGTTGGGGTGGGTGCGGTGCGAGAGCTTAGACATCGAGCATTCCCGCCTCGCGGGGATGACGCCGGGTAGTTGATTGTCCAGGCGAGTAGAAACTCTCGCGCATCCGCTCAGTTGATCCCCAGGTCCAGTGGCCCGACGATATCTGTGCTCGGCACCTGTCGCTCCCGTTCGCGCCGGCGCGCGGCTTCCTCCTCGGCGCGCTGACGCGCGGTCGCCTCTTCTGCGGCGCGGCGGGCGGCTTCCTCGGCTTCGCGCTGCCGCGCCTGCTCAGCCGCGATGCGCGCACGCTCGGCCGCGGCAGCCTTCTGCCGCGCCTCGTCCTCGGCGCGCAGTTCCTCGAGGCGAGCTACCTCGAGTTCCAGCGCCCGCGCCTTCATGGCGTCGATCATGCCGCTCACGTCGAAGCTGCGTTGCGGCTCTGGCAGGGTGCCGCCAAGCTTGGCAGCAATCTGCGCCGTCGCGTCATTGACGAGGCTGTCCGGACCGGAGCTGGTGGTCGGGGACATGACGAAGCCGCCGCCCAGTGCCAGGTCGGCAAGCGATAGCGAGGTGCTGCCGAAGAGCCGCGCCACGTCGCTCTCGATGGCGAGGTTGGGACTCCGCACCACGCCGCCCGCTATGGTGAAGCTGCCGCTCACCGGCTTTGCCACGAATGGTGCACCGTCCAGCGTGTCGACCAGTGAAGCCGCCAGCACCAGCGCGTCCTCGTTGAGCACATCCCCCAGCTGTTCGGCGGCCGCGAACGCGTTCGGATCCAGCCGCTGGATCCGGAAATCGGCGAGACTGTAGTTGCCCTGCCCCGTCATGCCGGCCAGGAGGCTGCGTAAATCACCCCCCGTGGCATCGAACTGCGCCGCGCCGCTGAGCCTACCCTCCAGCGCGTCGGCGACCTTTGCCGGTGCCACCGCGTCGAGGGCGACGTCGGTCAGCGTCAGCCGGCCCGTAACCCGCTTGTCCGGCAGCGGACCGGCGCAGCAGACGCCCAGGTCGAAGGTCACCTGCCCACCGCCGACCGTGCCTGCGAATTCGCGGATGCGGGTATTGGTCGCGTCCCAGTCGAGGTCGAAGCGGGCGTCGCTCACCACCGGCTGGCCGGCGACCGTAATGGCGG
>DATCRS010000104.1:0-2827 GCA_036568845.1 Devosia sp.
CATCACCACCGCCTCGCGGCCCCACCGCCCCGCCTCCGGCACCTCGCCGGTCGCGATCACCAGTGGCGCCTCGCCCAGCGCCTCGATCAGCACCGCATCCTCCGCCAGCCGGAACACAAGCACCTCCGGCAGCTCAGCCCCCTGGTCGATCAGAGCCCCCACCTTCCGCGGCGCCCATTTTCGCGCCTCGACCCCCGGGAGATCGTCCGAGAAGGCAAAAACCTTGTCCGCCCCGCTCACCAGCTCCGTCGCATCCACCCAATCCGGCGCCCCTTCCGCGTCCACGACTAGCATCCGCCCGCCGATATGGATCCGGAACGTCGTTCCCCCGAACCAGGTAAGTCTCATTGCAGTTGCCCCGCCTAAAGTGAGAGATAGGTCTATCGGACCCCGTCCCAAAGGCAACCGCTTGACCGACGTCACCACCCTCCCCCCCTCCGGCAAATTGCTAGGCCTCGATCTCGGGACCAGGACCATTGGGGTCGCGGTGTCGGATGGGATGCGCTACTCGGCGACGCCGCTGGAGACGATCAAGCGCCAGAAGTTCACGCAGGACGCCGAGCGCATCCTGGCGCTGATCGTCGAGAATGCCGCGGTCGGCATCGTGCTCGGGTTGCCCCTCAACATGGATGGCTCGGAGGGGCCGCGCGCGCAATCCACCCGCGCCTTCGCCCGCAACCTGGCGCAGAAGACGCCGGTGCCGATCGCCTTCTGGGACGAGCGGCTTTCCACCGCCGCCGTCACGCGCACGCTGATCGAGGCCGACACCCGCCGCGACAAGCGCGCCGAGGTGGTCGACAAGCTGGCCGCTAGCTACATCCTTCAAGGCGCGCTCGAACGGCTGCGCCGGGGATAATTGGACCGCGGACTGTACATCGCGAGAGGTCTCGGCTAGACCCGCCCGAGCCCAACGGACGGACCTGCATGCTCCCCTTCAAGCATCGCCACCTGCTCGGCATCTCCCAGCTCAACCAGTACGAGATTCTCGATCTTCTCGATCGCGCCGAGGCGATGATCCCGATCTCGCGGCAGCCGCGCAAGACCCTGCCGACGCTCTCGGGCAAGACGCAGATCAACCTCTTTTTCGAGCCTTCCACCCGCACCCAGGCCAGTTTCGAGATCGCCGGCAAGCGGCTCGGTGCGCAGGTCACCAACATGTCCGTGCGCACCTCGTCGATCACCAAGGGCGAGACGCTGATCGACACTGCCGCGACACTCAACGCCATGCAGCCTGACGTCATCATCGTGCGGCACGGCGCCTCGGGGGCGGTAGAGCTCCTTTCCCAGAAGGTCGGCTGCTCGGTGATCAATGCCGGCGACGGCGCGCACGAGCACCCCACCCAGGCGCTGCTCGATGCCTTGACCATCCGGCGCCACAAGGGCCGGCTCGCCGGCCTCACTGTCGCCATCTGCGGCGACATCGCCAATTCGCGCGTCGCCCGCTCGAATCTCCTGCTGCTCGGCGCCATGCAGGTGCGAACGCGCGTGGTCGCGCCGCGGACGCTTCTGCCCAAGGGCATCGAGCAACTGGCGACCGAAGTCTTCACCGATATGCACGAGGGCCTTGCGGGCGCCGACGTGGTGATGATGCTCCGCCTCCAGCACGAGCGCGCCAACGGCCGCATGATCCCTTCGGTGCGCGAATACTACCGCTTCTACGGCCTCGATGCCGAGAAGCTGGCGCTGGCCAAGCCCGATGCCATCGTCATGCATCCGGGGCCAATGAACCGTGGCGTCGAGATCGATCCGGCAATCGCCGACGGCGAGCGATCCGTCATCACCGAGCAGGTGGAAATGGGCGTCGCCGTACGGATGGCCGTGCTCAATGCCCTCCTCGCCGAAGGCGAAGGAGCCGCGGCATGAGCGCCCTCGTCGTCAAGAACGCCCGCATCCTCGATCCCGCCACCGACCGCGACATCAGTGGCGCACTGCTGGTCGAGAACGGCACCATCTCGGCCGTTGCCGAAGGGGCGCCGCAGGGCGTGCCCCAGGGCGCCGAAGTGATCGACGCCCGCGGCCTTGCCGTTGCTCCGGGTCTCGTCGATCTCCGCGTCTTCACCGGCGAGCCGGGCCACGAATACCGCGAAACCCTCGCTACTGCCGGGAGAGCCGCAGCGGCTGGCGGCGTCACCAGCTTCGTGCTGATGCCCGACACCGATCCGGTGATCGACGATGGCGCGCTGGTCGATTTTATCATTCGCCGCGCACGCGACACGGCTGTGGTCAACGTCCTCCCCTCGGCCGCGATCACCCGTAGTCTCAAGGGCGAAGAGATCACCGAGTTCGGCCTCCTCCAGGAAGCGGGCGCCGTGGCCCTGACCGATGGGCGCAACTCCATCCAGTCGGCGGGACTTCTCCGCGCCGCCTTCACTTACGCCCGCAACTTCGATCTGCCGGTGATGCACCACGTGTCCGACCGCTCGCTCACTGGCGACGGGGTGATGAACGAGAGCGCGCTCGCCTCCATTTCGGGCCTCAAGGGTATCCCGGCCGAAGCCGAAACCGTGCCGCTGGCGCGCGATCTGCAGCTCGCGGCCCTCACCGGCGTGCGCTACCACGCCGCACAAATATCCACCGCGGGTGCGGTCGACCTCGTGGCGGCGGCCAAGCAGCGGGGCGGGCCGGTCTCGGCCGGCATCTCGATCAACAATCTCGCCCTCAACGAGAACGACGTCGCGCCCTATCGCACCTACTTCAAGCTCTCGCCGCCGCTCCGCTCCGAGGACGACCGCCAGGCGGTGATCGAGGGACTGAAATCGGGCGCCATCGACATTATCCACTCGGCCCACGACCCGCAGGACAGTGAGGTCAAACGCCAGCCTTTCGC
>DATCRS010000105.1:0-4043 GCA_036568845.1 Devosia sp.
CGCGTGGAGGACCGCCGCACCCAGCGCCATCAAGAGCGATATGCCGCCGAGACTGCCGCCGAAGGCGCGCAGATACGCACCCGGGATGGTGGCGGCGAAGACCAGCGCCAAGGCCACCCACCAGCCGTAGCGCACGAACAGCCGATGATCGGCGATGTCGTCGCGCAGAAAGGCGAAGCCGAGCACCACGAGGATCACCCAGGCATGCGGATGAAGGTCCCAGCCAGTCCCCTTGGCGCCGAAATCGTAGATGTAGAGGGTCGAAGAGAAGTCGGCGCCGACCGACAGGAAGGCGCTCGATTCATCGTCGAGATAGAGGAAGAACTGCGAGACGAAGAGCAGCAGGATCGCCGCAATCATCAAGAGCCGCGCCGGTGTCTTGTCGCGGAAGATTTCCTTCACCAGGTCCATGACTTATCCCCCAACTCCCCGCCGCCAGCATGGCGCGGATCACGGGTGGGGCGCAAGGGCCGGCGAATAGGCAGGGCGCTCGTCAGCGGGCCGCCCACGCCATGCCACGCTTGAGGACGGTGGCGATGGACGGGTTGTCGAGCTCCGCCGGTTTGTGACCCAGCGCCGAGTAGAAGACGCGGCCCTCGCCGAAGCGGCTCTTGAACACCACCGGGATCTTGACGCCCTTTTTCCAGTAGGCGTGCTCGCCCGAGAAGGTGGTTGTCGCCAGCACCTCCACCGACGGGTCGACATGGAGGTAGTACTGCTCGGAGGTGTGCGGGAAGCTCGCTATGCCGGCCATCACCGGATCATCGGTTTTCAGCGGATCGACCTGGTAGGTGATGATGTCGCCCGGATGGCTGGCGAAGGTCGCGCCGGCCAGGAAGCGGAGCCGCGGGTTGCCGGGAAAGCTGGTGGCGAGGCCGTGGTGGAAAGCGGCCACGCCGACACCCCTTTCGACCGCGGCGCAGAAGGCAATGGAGGCGTCGCGGCTGAGCTCGCCGCCGGTTACCTGCGGCATCACCAGGTCGTAGCTCGAAATGTCGCGGCCGCCGAGGCTCTCGTAATCGCTGCTGATGGTAACGGCGAAGCCGGCTTCCTCGAGCCAGCCGCCGACCAGCCGCGCGCCTTTTTCCGGCTCATGCAGTTCCAGCCCGCCCCAGACGATGAGCGCCCGCTTCATATGCCTCTCCCTTACACCGGGCGACACATTCGGGGGCGGGGACCGGAATGGCAATAGGGCTTCGGTGAGGGGTTAGGCTTCGTCGTCCGACTGAAGATACCGCAGCTTTCGTAGATCGTCGAACTTGTCGAACTCGGCAGCGCAATGGGCATCGGCCTCTTCTTTGCTCACTGTTCCCTGCCCGCGCAGAAGTTGCCTGTCGTTGTTGGTGATGAAGCGATCGAGCGCCCTTTCAGCATCAGCTGTTAGGACCAACCGCCCGAGATCGGTTTCCTGCTCGAAGTAGTCCAGCAGCATGTTCGTGAAGCGATTGAGGTCGCGCATCTCGGCATCACCGAGATAGTTCTTCGACACAGAGATGTCGGCCTTCGTGACCTGCCTACCCTTCCAAGTGGTGAGGCCCATGTTCTCCTTACCTGCCGAAGCCCGACTCTTGCGCAGCTCCGCGGCGGTCATGTTGGTTACGGCGTAGAGCAGTTTGTTCTGTACCCCGGCGAAGAAGGCGTTTCTTCGCTGATCGTTGAGGGCCGCGTAGTCGCTACATAGCGCCAAAACCCTGCGAAGCTCGGCGTATACATTGGCTTCGGACGCGCGAATCTCGCGAATGATCTCGCGTAGTTCGCGGAAGTGATCTCGCTCCGCGGGTGCCTTGAGCCTTTCGACGTCAACGACAAAGCCCTTCGTGGCAAACTGGACAAGCTTCTCGGTCGCCCACTTCCGGAACATTGTGCCTTGCCGAGAGGACACCCGATAACCAACAGCGATCACCGCGTCCAAGTTGTAGTGGTTTACGTCCCGCGCGACCTCGCGCGCGCCCTCGCGGCGAACTATCCGGAATTTCCGGAGAGTTGCCTCCTCCTCCAGTTCTCCCTCCCGAAAAACGTTGGCGATATGCTCGCTGACTGTGCGGACATCCACACCGAATAGCTCCGCCATCTGGGCCTGGCTTAAATAGAGCGCATCACCGTCGAATCGGAGTTGGACCTCGACCCCCTTGTCCGTGCTGTAGAGAAGAAATCGATCACCAGAGTCCTCGTCTTCTACCAGATGGACGGGCTCCGCAGCGCTTGCACTTGGACTGGTAAGGCGCTGCAACTTGCTTTCGAGATCCTCGGGCTTATCTGCCATGTGTGTCCCCCGACACCCCATTTAGCAGATTCGGCTCAAGAATGGGCGCGCTCTCACCGCGCCCGCCGCATCAGCTCCGTCTTCAGGAACGCCAGGTCCTCGACCGAAAGTCGGCCGATGTCGCGCGCCAATCTGTTGGCCAGTTCGGTGGCCTCCGGCGCCAAGCCCGCCGTATCGATGGCGACCTTGGGGTCGGAGAGCTCGGCCAGCCGCTGCAGCTCTTCGGCCTCGTCCCAGATGACGTTGAAATAGGTGATAATCCGCTGCAGCAGGATCCAGGTGGGCTTGCCGCGCCTGCCGTGCTCGAGCGCCGAGAGATAGGCACTGGAGACGCGCAGTGCCTTGGCCATGTCCTTGAGGCTCAGACCGCGTTCTTCGCGCAGCTGCCGCAGCTTCTGGCCGAGCGGGGTCACGTCCGCCGCTCCGTGCGCCGCAACCGGACATAGTAGGCGCCTTCGCCGCCATGGCCCTGGGCGGCGACATCCCAGCCCGCGATCAGCGGCGCGAGGCCGGGTTCGGAGAGCCAGATCGGCAGCATGGACCGCAGCACGCCGCGCTCGACGATCACCGTGGCGTCGCCATTGACCTTCTTCAACCCCTTGCCGGTGATGACCAGCAGCGTCCGGTCGCCGCGGGCGGCGCGAGAGTGAACGAAGCGGGTGAGCGCGGCGTGGGCCTCCGCCTGGCGCATGCCATGCAGATCGATGGTGCCGTCGATCTCGATATGGCCGCGCACCAGCTTGCGCTTGAGCTTGGGCTCAATGTCCTGGTTCGCCTGTCGGCCGGGCTTGCCGGAAGACTGGTAGCTCGGCATCGGCGCGGGAACCTTGATCGGCTTGTGCCGTGGGGCCGGCGGGCCCTTGGGCAGGGGCAACGGCTCCTCAGCCAGCTTCAGCCGCTCGCGCATCAAGGTGCGCTGCAGCGGACTGACGGTCTGCGCCACTTCCGCCCAGATATGCCAATCTGGCAGCGCCGGTTTATCGCGCTTGGCCATGGCCGCATCCTGCGCCGGCGCCCCGTGTCAGGAAATCTGGTTGGTGGCGACCAGCTTCCAATTGGGGTCGCGCGACTTCGGATTCCGCGCAAAGGTCCATTCATCGGAGATGATCTGCACCTGGTCGGCATTGCCTTCGATCAGCGTGCCGTCCTTGTCGCGCGTGGCCTGCACCACTTCGGCGTCGAAACGGACGGTGACATTGGCGTTGCGCCTGTCGAGCTCGGCCTCGGAAATCTCGACCTTAGGCAGACCCACAAAGGTGAAATCGACCTTGTGGCCCATCGCCTCGCGGTCCTTGATGGCGCGCTCGAAACCGTCATAGACGTCCTTTTCGAGGAGGTTCTTCAGCGTCTGCCGGTCGCCCTGGGCAAAGGCAGTGACGATCATCTCATAGGCGGCCTTGGCGCCTTCAATGAAGGTTTTGGGACTGAAAGTCGGGTCGGCATCGGCTATGGCCCTGAGGCCATCGGCGACCGCAGCTTCGCCATGGGCGAACTGGTCGATCTCGGCGGCGAGCTTGCGGGCCCGGCGTTCCTGGTCGCCATCGTTGACGGGCTCGATGGGGCGGGGCCGCATTTGCACGACGCTGTCATCGCCGGGCTTGGCAGTCGCTTTAGCGGCCGCCTCGTTGCGGCGTTCGAGCGGCGAGCGCTCGCTGCCGGTACGCGTGCCCAGCACGGAACGCAGGCGGAACAGGATGAAGATCGCGAGCCCGATGACGATGAGCGTGGGGAGATCGAAAAAGTCTTCCATGGAATGCGTGCACCGGTTCGAGATCGGGAC
>DATCRS010000106.1:0-7532 GCA_036568845.1 Devosia sp.
TGCCAAAGTTCCGACGCGAGCCGTAACCCGCTGATTCAACTGGTGATATCTCGGCAGTGCATGGCCCGTCTGGCGCTAACCAAAAGTCAACCAATCCCAGTTGTGCACACGAGTTGTGCATAGCGAATGCAAATGGCGTGAATTTGGGCAGCGTGCCTGCGGCAGCGCCGCGCTTGCACCCGGGCGTCCGAGGGCAGAAATAGGAGTCGGCAAAAGGAGCGAGCGCATGTCCGAGCAGCACTATGATGTCGCCATCGTCGGTGGCGGTCCCGCGGGGCTCGCCATGGCGCTGGCGCTCACGCGATTTCTCGACGGCGTGAAGGTGGCGCTGCTCGACCGCCGGCCCTTCGCCGTGCCCAACGACCAGCGCGCCTTTGCGATCGCGGCCGGCGTGCGGCGCGTGTTCGAGTCGCTCGGCGTGTGGCAGGGCATGGCCGACGCGGCGTCGCCGGTCAAAGCCATGAAGCTCACCGATTCAGGCCGCGGCGACATTTCCCGCCCGCTCTTCCTGACCTTCGAGGGCGAGGTGGCACCGGGCGAGCCGTTCGCCCATCTCGTGCCCAACAAGGCGATGCAGACGGCGCTGCTCGCCGCCATCGAGGGCAAGGTGGAGACACTGACCCCGGTCGAGATCACCGCACTCGCGCCGGGGCGCCTCACGCTCAAGGATGGGCGGACCATCGTGGCGCCGCTGATTGTTGCCTCGGACGGCGCCAACTCGACGCTTCGCGCCATGGCCGGCATCGACGTCTTCACCCACGACTACCGGCAGCAGGGGATCGTCACCACCATCGGGCACGAGCTCGATCACCACGGCGTCGCCTACGAGCACTTCCGGCCCAATGGCCCCTTCGCCAGCCTGCCGCTGCTCGATGCCGAAGGCAGGGGGCTGCGGTCCTCACTGGTCTGGACCGAAACCACCGAAGAGGCCGCGCGCATCAAGGAGCTGTCGCTCGAGGCGGTGGCAGCAGAGATCGAGGCGGTCATGGGTTCGACACTCGGCGCCGTGACCGTCGAGGAGAAGCCGCAGAGCTTTCCGCTCGGCCTCAAACTGGCGCGGGATTTCGTGGCGCCCCGCCTGGCGCTCATCGGCGACGCCGCCCATGTGGTGCATCCGATCGCCGGGCAGGGGCTCAATCTGGGGCTCAAGGATGTCGCCGCGCTGGCCGAGGTGGTGGTCGACGCCATGCGGCTCGGGCTCGATCACGGCGCGCCGGACGTGCTGGCGCGCTACCAGCGCTGGCGGCGGCTCGATACCTCGCTGATGGCCTTCGTCACCGACGGCATGAACCGGCTCTTCTCCAACGACGTGGCACCGATCCGCGCCCTACGCGATTTCGGCCTCGGCGTCGTCGACCGCCTGCCCTTGGTCAAAGACACTCTCATCTCCCGCGCCGCCGGCCTCGACCGCCACGGCCCGCGGCTCCTCAGCGGTCACCCGATCTGACCGGTCTCAGCGGATCCCCAATCTGACCTTTTCGGCGATGTCGTCGGGGTCGAATTCGCGGGCTTCGTCGAGGCTCAGCATCGGCACGCCTTCGCGGATGGGGAAGGCGAGATGGGCGGCGACGGAGACCAGCTCGGTGCCGTCGGTCGAAAGCGCCAGCCGCGTCTTGGTCAGCGGGCAGACCAGCATTTCGAGAGTGCGCGGATCGACGACGTAGCGCGGGTTGGCCTCCGCCGACGAAGGGGCCGGCAGGTTGTCCGGCGTCTCGCTCAATTGAGCGGCGCGGCGGTCTTGCCGCCCTTGGCCATTTCGAACTCGGCCAGCGCGATCAGCGTCTCGGCCCGCTGCTCGAGCGAACTGGCTTCCAGCAATACCTGCTTTTCGGCCGCGCCATAGGGCGAGACCATGCAGCAGAAGTTGACCAGGTCGGCGGTGCCGGTCTTCTTGATCTCGTCCCAGTTGAGCTCGAAATTGGCGAACTCGGCGTAGTCCTTCATCATTTTGAGGAACCGGGGCCGGTCCACCGCTTCCTCGCCATGCAGCCGGTCGAAATCGAGGGCAAAGCGCTCGGCCGAGATAGTGAACTGGCGGAACGGCGTGCGCGTCTTCAGCTCCTGGCCGACCTCGAAGCGGGTCACGCCTTCGAGAATGATGAAGTAGCGATCGTCGCCATTCTCCTCGAAATGGGTGATGCGTCCGAGGCAGCCGATGCTCTGCACTGGCGCCCGGCCCTTGGGGCTTTCCTCGCTGGTATCCTCGGGCTGGATCAGGCCGATCAGCCGGTCGCCGGCCAATGCATGGTCGACCATTTCGACATAGCGCGGCTCGAAAACGTTAAGCGGGCGATGCGCAAAGGGCAGCAGCAGCGCACCCGTCAGCGGAAAGACGGGGACGCTCTCGGGCAGGTCGGCGGGAGACTGCGGGCGCTTCAGCATGTTTCCATATTAGGAGAAAAGCAGGGCGGAGAGGAGCCGGCGGCCCTTTATGGTTGCAGGATCCTTCGGGCCCCAGGCTTCGAACAGTTCCAGCAGCTTCTTGCGCGCGCCGTCATCGTTCCAGGTGCGATCGCGCTTCATCAGCGCCACCAGTGCCTCGGCGGCTTCGAGCCGCTTGCCTTCGGCATTGCGGACGACAGCGAGATCGAAGCGGGTCTGATGGTCGTCGGGGTTGGCGGCGAGCTTCTGCTCGAGCTCGTCGGCTTGCGAGAGGCTCGAGGCCTCGTTCAGCAGCTTGAGCGAAGAGGCGATCGAGGTATAGGCATCGCCCTTGCGCTCGGCTTCCGGCACCATCTCGAGTGTCGCCTGCGCCTGTTCGATGTCGCCGACCTCGAGGAAGATCTTGGCCATGCCGAGCAGCGCTTCGACATGTTCGGGCTGGTGCTGGAGCACCATGCCATAGATCTGGGCGGCCCGATTGAGGTCGCCGGCCGCCTGCGCTTCCTTGGCAGCATCGACAGCGGCCTTGATCTCGGCTTCGGGCGTGCCGGCGCGCGGCTGGCCAGGCCCGGCGGCGGCGATCACCTTGTCGGCGAAGCGGCGGACTTCGCTCTCGGGAATGGCGCCCATGAAGGCATCCACCGGGCGGCCACCCGCAAAGGCGAAGACGGCCGGGATCGACTGAATGCCGAGCTGGCCGGCAATCGCCGGGTTCTCGTCGATATTGATCTTCACCAGCCGGACCTTGCCGCCCTTTTCGTTGACCACTTTTTCGAGGTTCGGCGTCAGCTGGCGGCAGGGGCCGCACCAGGGCGCCCAGAAGTCGACCAGCACCGGCGCCTCAAGCGAGGCGTCGATGACGTCGGCCTTGAACGCCCGATCGGTCGATTCCTTGATCAGCTCCACGGGTGGGGTCGAGGCGGGGCTGCCGCTCGCCAGATTGATGTCCATCAGGTGCAAATCCCTTGGTAGGTCGGGCCGTCGCAAAACCGCAAAACTTGGGGTTGCAAAGCCGCAATCGATTAGGCATATAGGCGCCCGGCGACGCGGTGCCAAGTCATCGTCGAGTGCCGATGGAGTGCGGGTGTAGCTCAGGGGTAGAGCATAACCTTGCCAAGGTTAGGGTCGAGGGTTCGAATCCCTTCGCCCGCTCCAATTTTCCCAACCCAGGGACGACAAAAGGCCGGGCCAAAAGCCCGGCTTTTGTGTTTCAGGGCTTCCGCGCCACCACGAACACGGCCTTGTCTCTGGCTGGGCGCCACTGCTCCTCGACGGCAAAGCCCGATGCCTCGATGTCAGCGACGAGTTCGGCGGCCGTGAAGGGCGAGACAGCCGGGGCGGCGCCGAACATTCTCATAGCCGGCAGCACCAGGCTGCCCACCAGCGGGTTGAGATCGCCGACGCAGACGGTGCTCGAAAAGAACCGCCCGCCAGGCGGCAGGAGCTCAAAGACCTTGCGCAGCACCAGATGCCGGTCGGGCAGGAGATGCAGGATGCTCATGCCGAGGATCACGTCGTAGGGTCCGTCGCTCTCCGGCAGGTCCTCGATCGCCGCCACCTCGAAGGCCACGTTGGTGACGCCGGCCGCCTCGGCCTTGCCGCGGGCGATCTCGATCATCCGGGTGGAATAGTCGATGGCGCGGACCGACTGTACATGGGGCGCATGGAGCAGCGCCGTGGTGCCGGTGCCGCAAGCGAATTCGAGCACCCGCATCTCCGGCCGCAAATTGCTGCGTGTGGTGGCGAGCTTGCGCTGGTACGCCGCCTCATCTGCGATAGGCTGGGCCGCATATTTATCGGCGGTCTTGTTCCAGAACGGCTGTGTCACGACGGAGGCTCCCCTCGATTGGCTGCCCGCACTTCCGGGCCGCAAGTATCTAGGCATCCGGGCCCACAATTGCAGCGCCATCCAAACAACAGATTCGCGCCGCGCAAACTCAGGTCGGGATAAACCCAGCGTTAAGTAACACCCGTGAGAATGCGAGGAAGAGGGGCGGCTTCACGCCGGAGCGGCACAGAAGGTGTGCGTGTCCGGCGGCTTGTTGGCGCAGGTAGACATTTCAGCCGGCAGTAGCCGGGTCGGGGTTCAAGAGTGGCCAGCTGTTCGCCGGCGACTCGCAGCGTGAGTATCGAGTCGCATGCGCCTTCTCATTGGCATCGCCGTTGTCATCGCCTCTGTGCTGGGCGGTTACGCCGCCATGGGCGGGCATCTCGAAGTGCTGGTGCAGCCTTTCGAGGCCCTCATCATCCTGGGGGCGGCGGCTGGTGCCTTCGTCATCGGCAATACCGGACCGGTGCTGAAGCAGACCGTCGGGATCTTCGGTACGCTCTTTCGCGGGCCGCGCTACGACAAGGCGGCCTATGTCGAGCTGCTGGGCCTGCAGTACAGTCTGTTCAAGCTGGTGCAGGCCAAGGGCCTATTGGCACTCGAGCCGCATATCGAGGATCCCGAATCGTCTACGATCTTCCTGCGGTTCCCCACCTTTGCCTCCAACCACCACGCGGTGGAGTTCCTCTGTGACTATCTGCGCATGGTGACGCTCGGCACCAATGTCGTGCACGAGATGGAAGCGCTGATGGACGAGGAACTGGAAACCCACCATCAGGAGCGGGAGCGGCTCGTCTCGGCGATCCAGGCCGTGGCGGATGGTACCCCGGCCTTGGGCATCGTCGCCGCCGTGCTCGGCGTGATCAAGACGATGGGCGCCATCTCCGAGCCTCCCGAGGTTCTCGGCCATCTCATCGGCGGTGCGCTCGTCGGCACCTTCCTCGGCGTGTTCTGCGCCTATGGCTTCTTCGGTCCCATGGCCCAGTCGCTGCGCAATATCTACGAGGCGGAGTCCAAGTACTTCCTGTCGATGAAGGTCGGCCTCCTCGCCCACATGTCGGGCTACGCCCCGGCCATCGCCATCGAGTTCGCGCGGAAGGCGCTGATGAGCGAGGTCCGTCCGACCTTCGCCGAGATCGATGAGGCCACTGCCAATCTTCCGGCCCTGACCTAAGGGCCGGCCCGGACCGATGCGGAACGACCAGCCTTTCATCATCAAGAAGATCAAGAAGGCCGGGCACGCCCACCATGGTGGTGCCTGGAAGATCGCCTATGCCGACTTCGTGACGGCGATGATGGCCTTCTTCCTGCTGCTCTGGCTCATCTCGATGACCACGCCCGAGCAGAAGCAGGGCCTCGCCGATTATTTCGCGCCGCCCAGCATCAGCCCTTCGACCAGCGGTGCCGGCGGCGTCATGGGCGGCACGGCACTCGATTCCACCGGCGAGAAGATGGCCGGCTCGTCGGTCGACTCGCGCAAGGCGGTCAGCGTCTCGCCGGACAACCAGACGGGTGAGGAAGAGGCGGCGATCGGCGGCCGCGCCGGCAAGGCCGGCAGCGAGCAGGACGCCAGCGAGGCCTCGCGCACCAATCTCTCGTCGAGCGAGGATCAGGTGTTCCACAGTGCCGCCGCCAGCATCCGCCAGGCCTGGCAGGCCATGCCCGACATCACCGAGATCGCCGACAACCTGGTGGTCGAGGAAACCAAGGAAGGCCTCGACATCCAGCTCATCGACCAGGAAGGCCGGCCGATGTTCCCGGAAGGGTCGAAATATCCGTTCGAGGCGACGCGCAAGGCCATTGCCGCCATCGCACCGGTGCTGCAGCAACTGCCGAACCAGGTCAGCATTTCGGGCCACACCGCGGCCGGCAGCCGCTACGACAATCCGCGCTACGGCGCCTGGGAACTCTCGAGCGACCGGGCCAATGTGGTGCGCGGCATCCTCAGCGAGTTCGGCCTTGCCGACGAGCGGATCGACGCGGTGGTGGGCAAGGCCACCGCCGAGCCGTTCTTCCCCAACGACCCGTATCTCGCTGCCAACGAGCGTATCCGCATCACCGTGCTCTACCAGGCTCCCCCCGTTCCGGCCGGAATGAGGCCCTGAGACTGGCCGCCGGCTCGATTCGCCTGCTATCACTCGCCCTCGGCGTCACCCGCCGACCTAAGCTGAGGGTTTAGATGGCTCGGCTCTCGTCTCTTTTGGGCAACCTGCTTGGCCGGGTGGACGGGCTCCGCAACGGTCTGCCCCGGCTCATCGCCGCGGAGCGGCCGCCGCTCATCTACGCTGTCGGCGATGTCCATGGCTGTCTCGATCCGCTGAAGGCGCTCGAAGCGCGCATCCTCGCCGACGCCGCGGACATTTCCGGAGAAAAGTGGCTGGTGATGCTGGGCGACTATGTCGACCGTGGCCCGCTCTCGGCCCAGGTGCTCGATCACCTCATTGGTGCGCCGCTTCCCGGCTTCCGCCGCATCTGCCTTCGCGGCAACCACGATGCGGCCATGCTCGCCGCACTCGAGGATGCCGACGCACTCGATGCGTGGCTCGGCTGGGGGGTCGAGCCGACCCTCGCCTCCTATGACATGGACCCGGCCGAGATCGGGTCGGTCACCGGTCCTGGTCGGGCGAGCGACCGGCTGCAGCTGCTCCGGATGTTCATCCCCGATGAGCATGTCGCCTTCCTCCGCGAGCTTCCGGTGCTGCTGTCGGTCCCCGGCTATACCTTCGTGCATGCGGGACTGCGGCCCGGTATCGCGATCGAGCGTCAATCCGACCACGACCTGCTCTGGATCCGCGACGAGTTCCTGAAAGCCGACCATGATTTCGGTGCGGTGGTCATCCACGGTCATACCCCGGCCGACGAACCCTTCCTCTCCGCTCGCCGCGTCGGGATCGATACGGCCTGCTTCGCCAGCGGGAGGCTCACCGCTGTGCGCGTCGCCGACGACGGGCTGACCCTGGTGGGTTAACCCGCAGGGCCTGGTCCCGGGAATCTCGCATGCATGGGTGATCTGCGGAGGGGGCTCTTCCGTTCCACCGGGCGATGCAGCTAGACTTCATGGGTCAACTGCGGGAGTCGCCGCGTTGCGTCCGTGGCGAGTCCCCCAAGCCCGGGGATTTGAAGTGCCGAGCAAAGCCAAGTCTACTCTAGCCCCTCTCTCCGAGGATGCGATCCGTCAGCGCGCCTATCTGATGTGGGAGGCCGATGGCAGGCCGGACGGCATGTCCGACCATTACTGGCATAAGGCGTCTTCGGCGCCCGACGAGAGTGCCAAGCCCAAGGTCAAGGCCACGGCGGCCAAGATTGCGGCGGTGTTGAAGGG
>DATCRS010000107.1:0-4550 GCA_036568845.1 Devosia sp.
ATCTGGGGCTGGTCGACGAAGTCTGCGTCAGCCAGGTGCCCGTGCTATTTGGCGAGGGGATTTCGTATTTCGGCAAGCTGAAGCGCGGCCATCTGCTGCTCGAGGACCCGGTGGTGATCGAGGGCCGCCGCGCCCTCCACCTCCGCTATCCGGTGCGTCGCTAGAGCGGTGTGGTGCCGCTGCGGGTGTGGCGCCGGTTCAGAGCGTCACCACCCCTTCGCGGAGTGCGATAGCGACGGCGTCCGCGCGGTTGCGGGCGCCGAGCTTGTCGAGCACGGCGGTGACGTGGAACTTGGCCGTGTGCACCGAAATGTCGAGCTCACGGGCAATCACCTTGTTGGATGCACCTTCCGCAAGCAGCGCCGCGACTTCCTTCTCGCGGGTCGAGAGATGGATGGCGTCGGCGTTCTGCCGGTCGGGCGTCACCTTGTAGCCCGAGGCGAGGACCGCTGCCGCCGAGAGGATAAGCGACGGATCGAGGCTATCGATCACCGTTTCGCCATGCCGCGGCTTTTCGGTGGAACCGACGACCAGGATCTGGGCGCCATTCCATGAGGTCGTGTCGTGGGAGTCGGTGACGATCACCTCGGCATCGTTGTCGTTGGCGGCGATGAACTCGGGCCGCAGCACCAGCGCGGTGCGCAGCGCGTTGCCCAGCTCGGCGTCGCCGACCGAGATCGAAAGACGATGGGAGAGCGACGTCAGCGGCCACCGGCCGAGGCGCGGCGCGATGCGGGACGTCGAGTAGAGTGGCATTGCGACCATGGTCACCCCCTTGTTCTTGTTGGCTCCATATTTGGGGTCTTCCGGCCCCGAAACCAAGAGGAGAATCTTGCCCGCCTCGCGGGCGGCTGAAACCTGCCCGAATGGGGAGGGACTTCACTCCGCCCGGACGATGCGAAAGAGCCCACCCTCGGTGGTGGTGAAATAAAGCTCGCCGGCGCTGTCGAGCCCGAACGAGGTGACGGCGCCGCGGCCGCCCAGCTGCTCGGTCCAGTCTGTATGCTCGGTGGCGGCGCCATCGGCATAGCGGAATGACTCTACCCGGCCGCTGCAATAGTCGGCGAAAAAGTAGTGGCCCTCGATCTCGGGGATCGCCTTTCCGCGATAGACGTAGCCGCCGGTGATGGAGCAGCCGCCGGTCTCCTCATGCGAATAGGCATGCACCGGGGCGACAAAGCCGGACTGGTCGCAGCTCTCGGCGCGATAGCAGTCCGGACCTTCCATGACGTTCCAGCCGAGATTGGCCCCGGGCTGGGTGGCGGAGATGACATCGACCTCCTCCCAGGCATTCTGGCCGACATCGGCGATATAGAGGTCGTTGCCATCGAAGGCCGCGCGCCAGGGGTTGCGGTGCCCGAGGGCGAAGATTTCGGGTTTCGCGCCTTCCGCATCCACATCGAGCCGCAGCAGCTTGCCAAGGAGCACGTCGGGGTTCTGTCCGTTGCGGTCCGGGTCGCCGGCGCCGCCACCGTCGCCGGTGGCGATGAAGAGCTTTCCGTCCGGGCCGAAGCCGAGCCAGCCGCCATTATGGTTGGCCCGCGGCTGGTCGATGGAAAAGAGCGGCAAAGCCGTGGTCGGGTCGGCAACGTTGGGGTCGGACGAGACGGTGTAGGCCACGACCTGCGTGTCGCCCGCCTTGTCGGTGTAATTGATGAAGAAGCGGCCGTTCTGCGAATAGTCCGGGTGGAAGGCGAGCCCCAGCAGCCCCTGCTCGTTCCCTGTGCTCACCGAACCGGAAATGTCGAGGAACGGGGTGTCCACCAGCTTGCCGTCGGCGAGAATGCGGATGCGGCCGGTCTGCTCGACGATGAAGAGCCGCTCATCGCCCGCCGAGGTTGCAAAGAGCGGCAGGTCAAGCCCTTCCACCACCGTTTCGGCCGTCAGCGTCACGGGCTGGGCGACGGCGGGAATGGGTGTGAGGGCAAGGAAGAGAGCGAGGGCAGCATGTTTCATCGGGGTCCTCCGGTCCGGTAGCGACGTTAGCAGCACGAACGACCCGCGATGCTCACAGTTGCGTGCGCGGCCGCGAAACCAAGCCTTCGTGTCGGAGTTCTGCTCACGCGGAACGGGAGGGTGACGTGACACTGAGATTCGGCGGCCTGGGCGAGAGCACGATGCACATCTGCGTCGACATGCAGCGCATCTTTGCCGAGGAGACCGAGTGGCACACGCCGTGGATGGATCGCATCCTGCCCAATGTGGCGGCCATCGCCGAGCGGCACCCGACGCACACCACCTTCACCCGTTTCATCCCCCTCAAGGAACCCGGCGAAGGTCACGGCACCTGGCGGCGCTACTACGAGCGCTGGCCGATGATGACGCTCGACGCCCTGCCCCACGGCATGATCGACCTTGTGCCGGAACTGCAGGGCTATGCCCCTCCGGCCTGGGTGATCGACAAGCGGCTCTACAGCCCCTGGGCGACCACCGATCTCCACCCGCGCCTGCGGCAGGCCGCCATCGACACGCTGGTGATCACCGGCGGCGAGACCGAGGTCTGCGTCATGGCGACGATGATCGGGGCCATCGACCTGGGCTACCGTGTGATCCTCGTCACCGATGCGCTCTGCAGCTCGGCCGACGAGACCCATGACGCCATGATGCGGATCTACGAAAGCCGCTTCGGCATGCAGATGGAAACGGCGGATACGGAGGAGGTTCTGCAGGCGTGGGGGTAACTACTCCAGGAACACCTGCACGTTGTCCGAGCGGCCCTCGGCGTCCACCACCGAGAGCGTCACGAACCCGGGACCGTCCGGGCGCCAGGCATTCTGACGGGCGAAGGCGGAGCGGCCGAAGGGGGCGCCGTTGGCAAAGAAGGTGAAAGGCGGCACGCCGTTGCGCACCTTGATCACCAGCGGTAGCTCGGAACCCGAAGCAAGGCCGAGATCCACGTCGGTGCCGTCCTCCGGGAAAGCGATCTCGGGCGCAGCGTCGCGCTTGGAGATCTGGGCATCGGGGTGGCGGAAGCGCTTTAGCGGCCCCGGCAGCTCGGTATTGGAGGCAAAGATCGCGCCGGGCGGCGCCTTGCGCAACGGGACGGTGGCAGTGCCCAGCCGGTCGAAACTTTCAAAGAGGATCGGCGCCGCGGCCTCGAACCCAGTGATGCCAGGCACCGGCGCATTGTCCGGGCGGCCGACCCAGACGCCGATCACGGTCTTGCCGTCATAGCCCACGGCCCAGGCGTCGCGATAGCCGTAGGACGTGCCGGTCTTGTAGGCGATGCGGCCCGGCGAGCCGTTGAGCGGGGGCGGCACGTCGCGGAGGATGTCGGAGACATACCAGGCGGCGAGCGGATCGAGCACCGGCGCGGTCTCGCTGTCGTCGGCCGGCACCACAGAGACGCCGTCCTTGAGGACCACCGGCGAACCGCCCCGGGCGATCGCGGCATAAATGGAAACCAGATCGCGCAGCGTGATGCCGACGCCGCCAAGGCCAATGGCAAGGCTCGGTGCCGTGTCGTCCGGCAGCACCGGGTTGGCATGCGCCCGCTTGATGCGTGAAACCAGCCGCGCGGTGCCCACCGCGTCGAGCACCACCACGGCAGGAATGTTGAGCGATTGCGTCAACGCCTGCCGGATCGACACGGTGCCGCGGGTAAAGTTGTCGAAATTGACGGGAACGTAGCCGTTGAAGGCAGTGAGCCGATCCTCGATTAGGCTTTCGGGATGAGCGAGGCCGAGCTCGAAGGCGAGGCCATAAATCAACGGCTTCAGCGTCGAGCCGGGCGAGCGCACGGCTGAGGTCATATCGATGTAGCCGTCGCTCTGAGTCTCGAAGAGCCCGGCTGAGCCGACCGAGCCGAGAATGTTGCCGGTCGCCTGGTCAGCGACGACGATGGCAACCGAGACCTTCGGCCCGAACTCGCGGGCACGGGCGGCGCCGAGCTTTTCGAGTGCCTGCTGCAGGCGCCGATCGATCGGGAGCTCGATGCGGCGAGCATTGGGACGGGCCTTGGCGGCCGACTCCGCCAGGTGCGCGGCGAACATCGGGAACTCGCGCCGGGCGGTGGGCACCGGCTCGCTCTTGGCCGCCTCGGCCTCGTCGGGGTGCAGCAGCCCCTGCCCCACCAACCGATCGAGCACCTTGTTACGGCTGGCGCGCGCCGCGGCCGCATCGCGGTCGGGACGGCGCGCTTCCGGCGATTGCGGCAATGCGACCAGCAGCGCGGCCTCGGCGGTGGTCAAACGCGTAGGTTCCTTGCCGAAATAGGCGAGCGAGGCAGCACGGATACCTTCGATGTTGCCGCCATAGGGCGCGAGGGTGAGATAGAGGGTGAGGATCTCGTCCTTGCTGAGCTCGCGCTCCAGCCGGTCGGCATGCACCATCTGCCGGAGCTTGCCGAAGACGTTGCGCGTCGGCTCCTGCTCAACGAGGCGAGCCACCTGCATGGTCAGCGTCGAGCCGCCCGAAACGATGCGGCCCCCTGCCCCCACATATTGTCCGGCAGCGCGCAGCATACCGAACCAGTCGATACCGGCATGCTCGGCAAAGTGCTGATCCTCATAGGCAAGCAGCATGTCGATGAAGCGCTGGTCGACGGCGCC
>DATCRS010000108.1:0-2533 GCA_036568845.1 Devosia sp.
CATCGCCCAACTCTTTGGTGGCAGCCAGAAGTGCCAGCGTTCCGCCGATCTGCCCTGCCCCGATGAGAGCGATCTTCTTGCGCGCCATGAGCCATAACCCCGCTATGTTGGAAATTTGCGGCTCCTATTAACCCTAGGACCACCCCCGCGCAAGTCAGCCGTTCGAGGTAGCGCACGGTTTGTTGGCGGCCCGCAGAACTTGCCCAAATGCTGTGCAGAAGCTATATGTGACTACATGTAGTCACAAGTGGAGGCCGGCGATGAAGACGATGCAATTGCGCGAGGCCAAGGCCAAGCTGTCGCAAGTCGTGGACGACGCGATTGCCGGCGAGCAAACCACCATTACCCGCCACGGCACGCCCGTGGCTGCTGTCGTACCCATCGGACAGGCACTGCCGACCGACCAAGGCAAGCCGCGGAAGACGTTCGGCCAACATCTTCTGGAGTTTCCCGGCGGCATCGATCTCGAAGAGTTGCGGGATCACACGCCGCCGCGAGAGATCGATCTTTGAGGGGCTATCTGCTCGACACGTCGATCCTCTCGCTACTGGCGCCCGGTCGGCCAGAGATGACCCCGGGATTCGCGGCCTGGTTGGCCAGCCGCGACGAGGATCTTTTTACTTCAGCCGTTTCGATAGCGGAGCTGCAGGAGGGTATAGCCAAGCTCGTGCG
This sequence comes from Devosia sp., assembly GCA_036568845.1. Taxonomy (GTDB): domain Bacteria; phylum Pseudomonadota; class Alphaproteobacteria; order Rhizobiales; family Devosiaceae; genus Devosia_A. The sequence continues at coordinate 673 of DATCRS010000108.1, forward strand.
GCAATCGCCCGGGAACAGAGCTGCGATGATGGCCGCTTGGCTTGACACCACTGTTGTGCGGTTCGAGCGGAACCTGATCGAGGTGACGATCAACGTTGCGCGAGCGGCCGGCAATCTGTCAGACCGTGCCCGTTCAATCGGCCGCCACCCCGGCCTTGCCGACATCCTGATCGCTGCAACGGCCCAGGTTCACGACCTCACATTGCTCACCCGCAACGTCCGCCACTTCGAGCCGCTGGGCATCGATGTGATCGACCCGTTGGTGACGCTGCCGCGCTAAGCCGGTTCCTCGGCCTTGTGCGGGGCGGCGAGGTAGTCGGCGGATTGCATCTCGATGAGCCGTGAGACGGTGCGCTGGAACTCGAACTGCGTCTTGTCGTCCTGCCCGAGCGCATCGAGCGGCACCGCAAAGCTCGCAGCGAGCTTCACGCCCCGGTCGTAGAGCGTGTCGACGAGCAGGATGAAACGCTTGGAGGCGTCCGACTTCAGTCGCGAGAACTGCGGCACGCCATCTATCATCAGCGTGTCATAGGCGTGCGACAGGCGAACGTAGTCGCGCGCGCCGAGCGGCCGCTCGCAGAGTTCGGCAAAGGAAAAGCGCGCGGCCCCCATGGCCGCCAGCGGCACGTGAATGGTGCGGCCCAGCGAGTGAAGCTCGGCCGGTGCGCCGGGTTCTCCGCCGGTCAACCGCAGCCAGAGCGCATCCATCTCGGCCTCCACCCGCGGCCCGGTGCCGAAATGGTAGACCTCCTGACCCTCGAATTTCAGCCGGCGGTAGTCGGTGCCCCCGTCGAGCCGCACCACCTCGACGTTGCGCTTCAGTTCGGCGATGAAGGGCAGGATCAGCTGCCGATTGAGCCCGTGCTCGTAAAGTCGGTCGGGCTCGACATTGGAGGTTGCGACCACCGTCACACCGCCGGCAAACAGCATGCCGAAGAGCCGCCCAAGCAGCATGGCATTGGTGATGTCGGTGACCTGGAACTCGTCGAGGCAGAGGAGCCGAGTATCCGCGACGAGGGGCCGCGTTACCGCCGCAATCGGGTCGGTATTGCCGGTCTTGCCTTTTCTGGACGCGCGGAAGGCCCGGATGCCCTCGTGCATCTCATCCATGAACTCATGGAAGTGCACACGCCGCTTCTCGACAATCGGCGCCGTCTCGAAGAAGAGGTCCATGAGCATGGTCTTGCCGCGCCCGACCTGGCCCACGAGGTAGGCGCCATGCACCGGCTCGGGCCGCCCCAAGAGGCTGGCGAGAAGGCCGCGGGGCTTGGCCGAGAGACCGTTTGCGACGCGATCGAGAGAGGCGGCGGCGCGCAGCTGCAGCGAATCCGTCGTCAACGCGCCTCGTTGGACGAGCGCGGCGAGGGCATTGGAGACCGGCCTCGGCGAGGCCAGGTCAGCCTACCATGGAGATGCCCTGGCCACCGGCCAGAGTGCCGATGAAGCGGTTGCCCGACAGGATCAGGGCCGCGATGATGTCGCCGTTCTCGTCGAAGAGCTGCACCTGGCTGCCGGTGAGCTGCCAGGAGGCGACGACGTTGAGCCCCCGCAGCCCGCAGCCGGGCGTCGAGGCGCGATAGCGGTCGGTGCCGGTCTTGGCGGTATAGGTGAGATTGAGCTTGCACTGCTCGGCACCCGAGACGATGGTCCAGCCCCCCAGAAGCTTCTCGATGGTGAGCCCGCCCGAAAGATCGCGGCCCGGCGCACTCGGCACCGATCCAACGGAGTCGAGACTGACGAACGATCCATCGGACGACGCAATCTGCGTGCTGCCCGTTCCGCCGACGCTTGTACCACCCGCCATCGTGAGCGTGTTCGGCTGCTGCTGACCACCAAGCACCGGCTGGCCGGTAAGGCCGGG
>DATCRS010000109.1:0-8252 GCA_036568845.1 Devosia sp.
ACTGTCGAGTGCCTCGAAGCCCGTCTGCAGGACCTGGGCGCCGCCTGGGCCGCCAAACTCAAGCCCGAGCACGCCATCTGATGCCAGTCCGCCTCGATAGCCGCGACCCCCGCTTTGCCGCGGATTTCGAGGCCCTGCTCGGTTCCAAGCGCGAAGTCTCCGAGGAAGTCGGCACGGTCGTCGCCAACATCCTCGCCGATGTGAAGGCGCGCGGCGATGCGGCGGTGATCGACTATACCGAGCGCTTCGACAGGCAGGTGCTGACCCCCTCGACCCTCGCCTTCAGCGAGGAAGAATTCGCAGCCGCGGACGCGGCGATCAGCGGCGAGGAGCGCGCCGCCCTGCAGTTTGCGCATGATCGCATCGTCGCCCATCACGAAAAGCAGAAGCCGCTCGACCACGTCTACCAGGACGCCATCGGTGTCACCTTGGGCACATTGTGGACGCCAATGGAGGCGGTGGGCATCTATGTGCCGGGCGGCACCGCCAACTATCCCTCCAGCGTGCTGATGGGGGCGATCCCGGCCCGCATCGCCGGCGTTGACCGCATCGCCGTCACCGTTCCCACGCCACGCGGGCAGATGAGCCCGGCAGTGCTCGTCGCGGCAAAAATGGCGGGTGTTTCCGAGGTCTATCGGCTCGGCGGGGCGCAAGCCATAGCCGCTTTCGCCTACGGCACCGAGACAATCAAGCCGGTCTCCAAGATCATAGGCCCGGGCAACGCCTATGTCGCCGCCGCCAAACGGCAGGTGTTCGGCACCGTCGGCATCGACTCGATCGCCGGCCCCTCCGAAGTGCTGGTGATCGCCGACAAATCGGCGAACCCCTCTTGGGTCGCGGCCGATCTTCTGGCGCAGGCCGAGCACGGTGGCGGCGCACAGTCCATCCTCGTCACCGACGATCCGGCTCTTGCCGACAGCGTGCTTGTCGAGGTCGAGCGTCAGCTCGCCCTGCTGCCGCGCGAGGAGATCGCCCGTGAGGGCTGGGAAGAGTTCGGCGCCATCATCACCGTCGCCTCGCTCGGCGAGGCGGTAGAACTCGCCAATCGCATCGCCTCCGAGCACGTCGAGCTGGCCATCGACCATCCGCAGTCGCTGCTCGGCAAGATCCGCAATGCCGGCGCCATCTTCCTGGGGCACCACACCCCGGAGGCGATCGGCGACTACGTCGGGGGCTCCAACCACGTGCTGCCGACCGCCCGCTCGGCGCGCTATGCCTCTGGCCTCGGCGTGCTCGATTTCATGAAGCGCACCTCGGTGCTGGGCTGCGATCCCATGTCGCTCGCCGAACTTGCCCCCACTGCCGTCACGCTGGCTGCGACCGAGGGCCTCGACGCGCATGGACGCTCCGTATCCATTCGCCTAAACAGGTAGCCATGGCGCTTACCTCCCGCGAGCTCGATCCCAGGACCGACCGGATCGTCGCGGTGACTCTCGACCCCAACACCATCACCTCGACCGATCCGGACGAGGTGCATGAGTGGCGGATCGCCATCTACGACTTGGTGGAGAGCAACAGGTTCAAGCCGGCCCGGGTGAAGGCCGAGGGCCCTTACGCGCTTCACGTCTCGATCATCGCCAACTACATCGTGCTCGATGTCCGTCATCCGGACACCTATGAGCCGATCGCTGCGCATTACCTGTCGTTGACCCCGTTCCGCCGGCTGATCCGCGACTATTTCCGCATCCGCGACCGCTATTACGAGGCCATCAAGACCTCCTCGCCCTTCCAGATCGAGGCGGTCGACATGGCCCGCCGGGGCCTCCACAACGAGGCCGCCGAGCTCCTGCGCACCCGGCTCGACAACAAGCTGGAGATGGACCTCAACACGGCGCGGCGGCTCTTTACCCTGATCTGCGCCGTGCAGCCCTTTGCCAGCCGCATCGACGAGCGCGAAAGCAACCTGCCCACCGTGCTCTTCGTCTGCTCGATGAATTCGGTCCGGTCGCCGATCGCCGCGGCCTTGGCGCGAAAGTTCTTTCCCGGCCGACTGATCGTCCGCTCGGCCGGCGTGCGCTCGGGCAAGGCCGACGAGTTCGTGCATGAGGTGATGGAGGAGATCGGCGTCGATATGTCGGTGCATACCCCCCACACTATGGACGAACTGGCGGCCAGCCACTTCGACCTCGTCGTCACGCTCTCGGCCGATGCGCCTGACGCGGTCAAGAAGCGCGGCCTCGAGATCGCTGCCATCGAGCACTGGCCGATGCCCGACCCGACCCTGGTCGAAGGCAACCGCGAGGCGGTGCTCTCGGCCTACCGCACCCTGCGCGACACCCTGCAGCAGAAGGTGCGCGCCCGGCTCGAGCCGCTTGTGGCCGCGGCGGGGGCGGGTGGTTCACAAAGCCGCGCAACTCCAGTATAGCTTCCGGCCAATTTCGGCCCCCGAACATCGTCGACTGCCGTTTCCGAGGGCCATCTCAGGAGAAGGTATGGCTAAGGAAGAAGTGCTCGAGTTTCCGGGCGTGGTCACCGAGTTGCTGCCCAACGCGACATTCCGGGTGAAGCTCGAGAACGATCACGAGATCATCGCCCATACGGCCGGCCGCATGCGGAAGAACCGCATCCGCGTGCTGGCGGGCGACAAGGTGCTCTGCGAGATGACGCCCTACGACCTCACCAAGGGTCGCATCACCTACCGCTTCAAGTAAGGTTCCGATGGCCACGCGTCCCGAACTGATTCTGGCCTCGGCCTCGCCGCGACGCCTGGCGCTGCTCAATCAGATCGGCATCGAGCCTGAGCACCTGGTGCCGGCCCATATCGACGAGACGCCCGAAAAGGGCGAACTGCCGCGCAAGCTGGCGCAGCGCCTCGCCGACGAAAAGGCCATCGCCGCCCAGCACAAGGCCAAGACCTCCGGCATCGCCGACAACGCCATCGTGCTTTCTGCCGATACGGTCGTCGCCGTCGGACGCCGCATCCTGCCCAAGGCCGAGATGATGGAAGAGGCGTCGATGTGCCTCCGTCTGCTCTCCGGCCGCTCGCACCGCGTCTATACCGCCGTTTCCATGCTGACGACCGGCGGCTCGCTGCGGCGTCGCCTGGTCGAAACCCGCATCCGCTTCAAGCGCCTCTCCAACCGCGAGGTCGAGAGCTACCTCGCCAGTGCCGAATGGCGCGACAAGGCCGGCGGTTACGCCATCCAGGGCATTGCCGGGGCTTTCGTGGTGAAGCTGCAGGGTTCGTACACCGCGGTTGTCGGCCTGCCGCTGCACGAAACCGTCTCGCTGCTCGCCGGCGAGGGCTATCCGGTGCATTTCAACTGGCTCAACCAGTCGACGCTCGCGGGCGTTTGAGGCCATCATGGCCGACAATGTCGTAAAACTCCGCCCCACGCGCCCCTGTCCCATCTGCGGGAAACCGTCGACCCAGGCGCACCATCCGTTCTGCTCCGGTCGCTGCGCCGATATCGACCTCAACCGCTGGCTCTCCGGGGCTTACGCGATCCCGGCCGAATCGGCCTCCGAGGACGAGGAAGAGACCCTTCCCACCGAGGATTCCGACGAGGACGGCGAGTAGCGGGATGGCGGCATTCTGGGCTTGCGTGGCGGGAATCTTGCCCCTATAAACCGCCCCACCTTCAGCGCGCCTCCGGGCTCGCGTGAGATGCCCGGGTAGCTCAGTTGGTAGAGCAGCGGATTGAAAATCCGCGTGTCGCTGGTTCGATTCCGGCCCCGGGCACCATCCTTTCCTGGAGGTGGTGCCTCGCTGCTTCCCGGCCTTATCCTCACCGCCGTTTCCGCACTCGTCTCGCTAGCCGTGACGTTCTTCGTCATGCGCAACGCGCAGTATTTGCAGGTGATGGCCAACCCCAATGGCCGCTCGTCGCATACCCGGCCGACGCCGAGCGGCGGCGGGCTGGGGATCGTGGCGGGCGGTGCGGTCGCGGCTTTGTCCACAGCCGCAAGCACGCCTTGGCCCACTGTGCTGGTGCTGATCCTCGGCCTGGTGATGGCGGGGGTAGGGTTCCTCGACGATCGCCGGCCGGTGCCGGCCGCCTATCGCCTCGCGGCGCAATTGGCGCTGGCGGGCTTCATGGCGGCGATCTGCATCCCGGCAACGCAGCTGGCAGCCGGTCTCGGCCTGCCGCTGCCCGGGTTCGTGGTCGTGTTGTTGGCGGTCGCCGGCACGGTCTACTGGGTCAACATCTTCAACTTCATGGATGGCATCGACGGCATCGCCGGCTCCGAGGCCGCCTTCATGCTTGCCGGGGCCGCGCTCCTCGCCGGCACGGTACAGCCCGCGCTCCTTACCCAGCCCTATTTCTGGTGGCTGGTGGCGACAGCCGCGGCGGGTGCCGCCTTCCTCATCCTCAACTGGGCGCCGGCGAAGATCTTCATGGGCGATGCCGGCAGCACGTTTTTGGGCTTCATCATCGCCTTCTTCGCCCTGGCGACCGTGGCGCTCGGCTGGCTCAGCATCTGGCAGTGGCTGATCCTCGGCGCGCTATTCGTGACCGATGCGAGCGTGACGCTGGTCCGTCGCCTGCAGCTCAAGGAGCGACTCTTCGAAGCGCATCGGCGCCATGCCTACCAGCGTCTCTCACGCCGCTGGACCTCGCATAGCCGCGCCACCGGGCTCTACATTGCCATCAATGTGCTGTGGCTGCTGCCAATGTCCGCACTGGCGGGCGACCGCTATCTCGGGCTGCTGGTCGCGGCCTTGGCCTATGCGCCGCTGGTGTTGCTGATGCTGCGGCTCGGCGCCGGGCAGCCGGAAGAAAAGGCCGCCTAGACCCAGAGCGACATGAACAGGGCCGCCACCGCGATAATGCTCATCGATGCGATCACCGTCGCCACCAGCATGCGCTTGGTGCGTGTGACGTTGAGTTCCATTTCGCCATCGGCAAGTGTCCGAATGTTCACCTGATCGCTGTCGATCTCGATATTCGCCATGACACGACCCCTCAGCCTGACGTCCCTCACGCTGAGCCGATCCCTCCCGCCGCGCCAGCAAAGGCTGAAATCACGATTAATTTTCTTCAAATGCCACCGAATTTGCCGCGCCAACTATTCGCCGCCGTCGCCATGCGCTATGAGACGGCGACTTCACGGAACGCTCGATGACTGCCTTTTCCCGACGCCATTTCGTTCTTTTCGGCGCCGCCGCCTTGCTGTCGGGCTGCACCGCGGCCATGGCTCCATCCGGAGCCACTTCGCCGAACGAGTTGAGCCAGTCCACCATCCTCGCCGCCATCAACGGCGTCCGCGCCCGCAACGGCAAGCCGCCGCTGAAATACAACGCCCGGCTCGAGGCCGCCGCCCGGTCGCAGGCTAACCTCATGGCGCAGAAGGACACGCTCTCGCACGATCTCGGCGTCACCCTGCGCCAGCGCGTCAGCAATGCCGGCTATGACGGCGCGGTGGGTGAGAACGTCGCCGGCGGCCAGCGCACCATCGAGCAGGCCATCGACGGCTGGCTCAATTCGCCCGCCCATCGCAACACGCTGCTCTCGACCCGCTTCACCGAATTCGGCCTCGCCGCCGCTTCAGTGGCCCCCGGTCGCAAGAGCCGCTACGGCACCTATTGGGCCTTCATCGCCGGCGGCAGCTTTGACGCCTGGAAGCAGCCTTAACTCGCGAGCCGCGCCTGCATGTAGGCAGCAAGCCGCGCCTTGTCCTCCGATGTGACCCGCAGCCCGGCCTTGGTGCGTCGCCACAACACGTCGTCGGCCGTCCGCGCCCATTCCTCGGCCATGAGGTAATCGACCTCGCGGGCATAGAGATTCCAGCCGAAATGCTCGCCGAGATCGGCCGCCTGCTTGGCATCGCCGAGCAGCGTCCTCGCCCTCGTGCCGTAGAGCCGCGTCAGCCGTAGCACCAGCCCCGCCTCGAGCCCGGGATAGTCGCGCTGCATGCGGCCGACCTCTGTCTCGAAGCCGGTGGTCTCGAACTCGCCCCCGGGCAGCTTGCCCTCGCGCGTCCAGCGCTGGCCCTTCTCACCGATCAGCTTGCCGAAGCCATCCACCACCTCCTCACCCAGACGGCGCGAGGTGGTGAGCTTTCCTCCGAACACGTTGACCAGCGCCGCCCCGTCATCCGCCTCGGTGCGGATGACGTAGTCGCGCGTCGCCTCCTGCGCGGCGCTGGCGCCGTCGTCGTAGAGCGGCCGCACCCCGGCATAGCTCCAGACGATCTGCTCGCGCGTCACCGGCTTGGCGAAATACTCGCTTGCCGCGGCGCAGAGATAGTCGGTCTCTGCTTCACTGATCGAAACCGGCCCCGGCGGCTCGTTGAAGTCCTGGTCGGTGGTGCCGATCAGCGTGAAGTCGCCCTCATAGGGAATGGCGAAGATGATGCGATTGTCGGCGTTCTGGAAGATGTAGCAGCGGTCATGGTCGAAGAGTTTTCGGACCACGATATGGCTGCCCTTCACTAGTCGTACATGCCGCTCGTCGTTCCGCCCCAGCGCCTGGTTGATGACCTGGTCGACCCACGGACCTCCGGCATTGACCAGCAACCGCGCGCTCACAGTCTCGCGCCTCTTGGGTCCCTCAACCGTCACCTGCCAGCCGTCGCCGGTGCGCTTGGCGGAAACCACCTTCGTCCGCGTCTCGATCCGCGCGCCGCGGTTCTGCGCGTCCTTGGCGTAGAGCGCCACCAGCCGCGCATCGTCCACCCAGCAATCCGAGTACTCGAAGGCCGTGGTGTAGCCCGCCTGCAGTGGCCGCCCGGCCGCGTCCTTCCGAAGATCCAGCGTCTTCGTGCCCTTGAGCAGCTTGCGGCCACCCAGATGGTCATAGGCGAAGAGTCCCAGTCGCAGGAACCACGCCGGCCGCAGACCCTTGTGGTGCGGCAGCACGAAGCGCAGCGGCCAGATGATGTGCGGCGCCGAGGCCCACAGTACCTCGCGTTCAGCCAGCGACTCCGCCACCAGGCGGAACTTGTAGTGCTCGAGATATCGGAGCCCGCCATGCACCAGCTTGGTCGCCGCCGATGATGTCCCCGAAGCCAGGTCGTTCATTTCGGCGAGCATCACCGTATAGCCGCGGCCGGCCGCGTCGCGCGCGATGCTCGTGCCATTGACGCCCCCTCCGATCACGAAGACATCGTAGGTGGGGAGGGTGGTAGCGCTGGACGTCATTGGATGGGGAGACCTGTCTTTCGCGCTTCTCTGGCGCGCTGGTGGGAGTTTTACGGACACCGCTTAGCGTTACAAGATGAAATGACGTTGAATCATTGACCGCCGCCCCTGCCGGGTGCAGTAGGGACCATTCTCCCGCCTCTGGCTGCCAATGCTTGCCATTCTCAACGTCGTCCTGCCGGTCTTTGCGCTGATGGCGCTCGGCAACCTGGCTGTTCGCTTCCGGCTGTTTCCGAGCGAGGGCGTGCGCGGGCTGGTAATGTTCGTCAACAATTTCGCTACCCCGTGCTTGTTGTTTCAGGCGCTGGCGACCGCCGACTTTTCCGCCACCTTCAACTGGAGCGTCATTGGCCCCTTCTATGTCGGCGCCGTTTCCGTATTCACGCTGGGCGCGATCTTTGCGGTGAAACTCTTCGGCAACCGGCCGGGCGAAGGCGTCGCCTCCGGCTTTGCCGCCATGTTCACCAACACCGTGCTCATCGGCATCCCGATCATGACCCGCGCCTACGGCCCGGAGGCGCTGCCGACCACCTTCTCGATCATCGCCTTCCATGCGTCGGTGCTGATCACCATGGCCATGCTGGTGATGGAGCTGGTGCGCCGTGACGGCGCGCCGCTGCACAAGGCGCTCGGGGTGGCACTTGTCCGCATCGTCTCCAATCCGCTGCTCTGGGGCATCGTGCTCGGCGCGCTGGTGAACATTTCCGGCCTGACCCTGATCGAGCCGGTCGAGGCCTTCATCGCCATGATGGCGGCGGCGGTAACGCCCGCGGCGCTGTTCGGCCTAGGCGGCGCACTCAACGACTACAAGCTCTCCGAGAGCTGGGGGCAGTCGCTCACCATGTCGGTGCTGAAGCTCGTGGTGCAGCCGCTGATCGCCTGGGTCATCATGGTGCCGATCCTCCACGTCGACCACGAGTTCGCGCGTTACGGCGTGCTGCTCGCCGCCATGCCCTCCGGCATCAATGCCTTCGTCTTTGCCAGCTACTACAACCGCGGCGTCAACGTCGCCTCCAACACGATCCTGATCTCAACGGTGCTGAGCGTGTTCACTGTCAGCGCCTGGCTGTATTTCCTGGGGTTGTAGTTACTCACCCCAACTAAGGTGTCATTCCCGCGCAGGCGGGAAAAAATCCTCGGTCCAGGCGTGAACTGGCGGCTACTGCCC
>DATCRS010000110.1:0-6934 GCA_036568845.1 Devosia sp.
CCGCCAATGGTGCCCACACCGTCATTCCTGGGGTGCCGGCAAATCTGAAAGCCCTGCTCATGCTCCCACAATATGCGTCAGTCGCGGCCTCGCCGGCCGGACAGGCGATTCTCGCTGCTCCGACCGGCGGACCCTTGGCCAGCGGTCAGCAGGTTCCGGTGGGCTACTTCCTCAATCCCGCCGAGGTTGGCTACGGGCCACGCGATTGGTCCCTGGTCGCCATTGAGGAGCGCGCCCGTGGCGAAGCAGGCACTATGTACCTCGACTTCATCGACGACGATGACTCGGAGCGCACCCAGAAGATGCAGTTCTTCTTCGACTTTCAGAATCAGGACAAGCGTTCCCAGCTGCCTTTCAATCAGGATCAAAGAATCACGGTCTTTGAGACCAAATATACCGCGACCCGCACGGGCGATAATCTCCCGCTGCTGAGCAAGCTGCCTTCATGGATGACGATTGAGGCGCTGGGCTCGGTCAACGTCCGTTACAGCGACGGTGGTGGTGTATCCACCAGCGGTGACTACGATCATCGGCGCGATCTCGTCAAGGGCTACACCCCGTCCGACACCTTCGCCTCTTACCTGGTGGCGGATGACCGCTCCTTCGAAACCGGTGAACCCATCAGTACGGCCACCTTCACGCAGTTCACCGAGTATGGCGTCGGCGCGATGATCGATGCGTCATTCTGGAAACGCCTGAGCCTCCTCATTGGCGGCCGGTACGATTATGTCGACGCGCACACCGTCGAGGACCAGCGTTTCGATCGCACGGGTTCGACGGCCAAGATCGGCGGTTTTCTGCCCCGGCGCGAAGCTAACGGGCATGACGCCGGCACCTCGGCCTCCGGTTCCATCAGCTACAAGCTCCCGTGGTTTGGCCTGACGCCCTATTTCACGCAGGCGCGTTCCTCCGCGAGTCTCGCGGGCACGCGCCAGGATCTGGCTTACACCCTGGTGAATTCGGACAACATCATCGGCGAAGGCACGTTGATCGAAACCGGCGTGAAGGGCGCTCTCTCGAAACTGCACCTGTTCTATGCGGTGGCCGCGTATGAGCAGAGGCGCTCATCCAGCGTGCAGGACGAAGGCGAAACCTTCATCCGTTCGACCAAGAACCGCGGCATCGAAGTCGAGCTGCGCTGGGCGCCGACCAAGCGCTTCTCCATGGCGCTCACGGGTACCTCCACCAAGGTGGAGCGCATCCAGCTCAATGGCGCGACCCGCACCGCCTCCGCCACGGCCGAGTATCTCGGGTTTCAGGACGTGAAGGATTCCACCGGTAAGGTTGTCTATCCGGCCAATGCGTTTCTGTGGGGCGGCAATGCCGCGGTCATCGTGCCGCCGACGGAGTTCTACAACGAATACGGCCAGTACCCGGACCACATCCTGACCATGTTCCTGAATTACAATTGGGACAGTGGCTTCGGTGCGTCGTGGAACACCACCTATGCCTCGAAGGTGGCGGCCTCCACCGATCTGCCCGACCTGCTCACCATTCCGGAATACTACACGAGCACCGCCTCGGTGTTCTGGACCAAGAAGCAATGGAAGGTCGCCCTGATCTGCCGCAACGTGCTCGACGAGCAATACTGGGTGCCGAACAACGGCTCTTTCGGTGGCGCGCTGCTGCAGCCCGGCCTGCCGCGCAATCTCGAGTTCAGCGTCACCCGCAAGTTCTAACGTCCGTCGCTCCGAGGTCCGGCCCAACGATCGGCCGGGCCTCGTTTCAGGTTGGTCCAGTCCGCCTTTCCTCCGCCCCAGACAACCCCCCATTGATATGATGCTCACGAAGTCGAGCTCTGCTGTAACCTCGCGCCGTCGTTTTATCGGTCAACTCGGCGCTCTCTCGGCGACGACCCTGCTGGCTTCGCGCCTGCGCCTCGAAGCGGCTGCCGGCCGCGCGGCCCTGCCGGACGATCCGCTCTACACCTCGGCGAAGCGCCTGGCGGAGATGATCCGGACGAAGCAGCTTTCCTCGACCGAACTCGTCACCGCCTACATCAAGCGGATCGAAGCGGTCAATCCCCAGCTCAATGCCCTGGTTTTTCCGTGCTTCGAGCGCGCTTTGGCTGAAGCCAAATTCGCCGACGAGGCGACGGCGAAAGGCAAATCGTTCGGTCCGCTCCACGGCGTGCCGTGTTCGATCAAGGATTCGCATGAGACGCTCGGTATTCGCTCCACGGGCGGTACCCTTGGCCGTAAGGATTATCTTCCTTCCCGCGACGCCACCTATGTGGCCCGCGTGCGTGCGGCCGGCGCGATCATTCTCGGCAAGACCAACACGCCCGAGCTCACGCTTTCCGGCCAGACCACAAACCTCATCTACGGCAAGACCCACAACCCGTATAAAATCGGCTATCAGCCCGGCGGATCCACCGGCGGCGGGGCCGCGCTCATCGCGGCCGGCGGCTCTCCCTTCGACATCGGTACCGATTTCGGCGGCTCTATTCGCGGTCCCGCCCATTTCTGCGGCATTGCGGGGATCAAGCCCCAGTTCGGTCGCGTGCCGCGCACCGGACATATCGTCGATTTCGGCGGCTTCTTCGATTCCTTCCAGGTCGTCGGCCCCCTGGCCCGATGGGTTGAGGACCTGGAATTGATCATGCCGCTGATCTCCGGCCCCGACTACCAGGACGCCGCAATTGTGCCCATGCCCTGGGCGAATCCGGCGGACGTCGATCTCAAGTCGGTCAAGGTCGCCTACTACATCGAGAATGGCAGCGAGAAGAAATGCACTCCGGAGACCGTGGCCGCCGTCGAAAAGACGGTCGCGCTCTTCCGCAATCTCGGCGTCGCCGTCGTGGAGGATTGCCCGAAGGCTTTGATCAAGGAATCGCAGGAGCTGCGCAACGCCCTCTCGACCGCCGACGGTCGCGAATGGGTGAAACGCATGCTGGCGAAATACGGCACCACCCAGGTTTCCCCCGTGATTGCGATGGGCAGCGAGCCGCAATGCGACACCGCCGAGTTCGCCCGGCTCGCGCTCGAATTCGATCACAACCGCACCAAGTTTCTGCAGTGGGTCAAACCCTACGACCTCGTCATCTGCCCGGCCAACGCCACGCCGGCCGAGCCCTGGCCGGCCGAACCGCGCTGGAATCCGACGCCGAGCGGCAATTACGGCTACACGACGACCTACAACAACACCGGCTGGCCCGGCACCGTGGTGCGCGCCGGCACCTCGCCCGAGGGTCTGCCCATCGGCGTGCAGCTCATCACCAAACCCTGGCGCGAGGACATTTCACTCGCCGCGGCCTATTTCGTCGAGGCCGGTACCGGCGGTTACCAGAAGCCCGCGATCTAACCCCAAACCATGTTCAAGATGAGACCGCGCACCTTTTTTGTAGGAGCCTGCTTGCAGGCGATTCGGAACATTCTCAGTCGGCGCGCCAATCATCGCCTGCAAGCAGGCTCCTACAGGTGGGAATGATAATCTCATCTTAATCGCAACTTGGAATAACCCCCAGCTCCTCGTCCCATGACATCTCTTTCTTCTACCCGGGTGCCGGCGGCGCGAATGCTCGCCACCGGCGTCGTCTCAGGTCGGCGGGAATTTCTCGGCAAAATGGGCCTCGGTTCCTCCGCCGCTTTTTTGGCGGCGTTACCCGTCGCCAGCTTCGGCCAGTCGGTGGCCGCGCCGAAAAAAGGCTGGCTCACTTCCACAGACACGGCCTCCGAGATCATCTGGATGTCAGCGACCAAGCTGGCGCAGTTGATCCGCGAGAAGAAGCTTTCCTCCACCGAAGCGGTCAAGGCCTACATCGCCCGCATCGAGCAGGTGAACCCGAAGATCAACGCCGTCGTGCAGATGTGTTTCGAGCGCGCCCTGGCCGAGGCGCAGGCGGCCGACACGGCCCTCGCGAAAGGGCAGATCAAGGGCCCGCTGCACGGCGTGCCGTTCACGATCAAGGACTCGCTCGACACGGAAGGCGTGATCTCCACCGGCGGCACCGTGGGCCGCGAGTTTTTCATTCCCGAAAAGGATGCCACCGTCGTGGCCCGCGTGCGCGCCGCCGGCGCCATCCTGCTCGGCAAGACCAACACGCCCGAGTTCACGCTCGCGGGCGGCGGCATTCCCGGCATCAGCACGACCGCCAACATCATCTACGGCATCACCAAGAATCCCTACGACCTGAAGCGCTCCACCGCCGGTTCTTCGGGCGGCGCCGGGGCGATCGTCGCCGCCGGTGGCGCGGCGTTTGACATCGGCTCCGACTACGGCGGCTCCATCCGCATGCCGTCGCACAACAATGGCACCGCCGGTTTGAAACCCACTTTCGGCCGCGTCCCCCGTACCGGGCATATCGTCGACTACGGCGGGATCTTCGATTCCTGGCAGGAGATCGGACCGCTCGCGCGCCGCGTGGAGGACCTGAATTTGATCACCAGCATCATCTGCGGTCCCGACGATCTCGACGCCGCGATGGTCCCCATGCCTTGGTCCGATCCGGCGGAAGTGGAGGTCGGCAAACTTCGCGTCGCGTTCTACGCGGCGAACGGCGTCGCCGAGATCACCCCTGAGACGGTCGACATCGTCAAGAAGGCCGCGGCCTTCTTCGCCGATAACGGCAACCCGGTAAAGGAAGACTATCCCAAGGAAATCATCATGGAGCTGGAGGAGATTCGCTCGGCGATTTCCCCGGTCTCCGGTCCCGGTCTGCTCGAACTGGCCAAGAAGTGGGGCACCAAGGCGATCTCGCCGACGATTACCGCCCGCGCCAATCGCAAGCTTCCGAGCACTGCCGAGCTCACCGCGCTGCTGGAGAAGCAGGACGCCAACCGCAGTCGCCTCCTGGGCTGGATCAAGAATTACGACATCGTGATCAACCCGGTCATGCCCAAGCCCGCCCAGCTGCTGAACGCGGGCGAGCAGCCGCGCAGCGGCCCCGGTTCCAGCTACGTCGGCGTGCACAACACGAGCGGCTACCCGGTCGCGGTGGTCCGCGCGGGCACGTCGCCCGAGGGTCTGCCCATCGGCGTGCAGATCATCGGTCAGCCCTGGATGGAAGCCAAGGTGCTCGCCGCGGCCGCCTTCCTCGAGGGCAAGACCGGCGGCTGGTCCAAACCCGCCATCTGATTGCACTCTGCTCCATGAATGCACTTCGCCCAGTCCGCCACCTGCTCGTCTTTCTCGCCCTGGCCGGCGCGGCCTTCGCCAAGCCCAACATCGTCATCGTTTCCATGGGCGGGACCATCGCCAGCAAGGCGGACTCGCGGCTGAACCTGAACAACTACGGCGGCAAGGGCAACCGGGTCGATCCCGAGACCTGGCTCAAGGATCTGCCGGAACTGCAGGACGTCGCCAACGTCACCGCCGAGGACTACCGGCAGGACGAGGCCATCACGGGCGGGACCACGACCGCGACGTTGTACAAGGTCGCCCGGCATCTCCAGGAGCTTGCGGCCGACGACAAGGTCGACGGCATCGTGGTCACCCACGGCACCAACACTCTCGCGGAGACGGCCTGGTTCATGCACCTCACCGTCTCGATCAAGAAGCCCGTGGTCTTCGTCGGCTCGCAGCGTCCCTGGTCTGCGCTCAGCGGCGACGGCCCGCTCAATCTGTACAATGCGGTCCGCGTCGCCGCCACGCCCGACGCCGCCGGCATGGGCGTTCTCCATGTCATGAACGATACCATCAACGGCGCGCGCGGGCTCACCAAGACCAACGCCTACCGGGTCGAGACATTCAAGAGCGTGGACACGGGGCCGCTCGGCTTCGCCGACCCCGATCGCGTCGTCATCTACAACAAGCCGCTCCGCCGCTACACGACCGATTCCGAGTTCAATATCGCGGCTCTGCCCGCGCCGGAAGCGCTCCCGCCGGTGGAAGTGCTCTACGCTTACACCGAGTCGCCGGGTTACCTGGTCGACACGCTCGTCGAAAAAGGCGTCAAGGGCATCGTCATCGACGGCACCGGCGCCGGTTCGCTGGCCGGCACTCAGACCGAAGCGATCAAGCGCGCGCAGGCCAAGGGGGTCGTGGTCGTCGCCACCGCCCGTACGCGCGGCGGCCGCGTGGAGGAAACACCCCGCCGGACCGAGGCGAACATCATTCCCGGGGACAATCTGCCGCCGGAGAAAGCGCGGATTCTCCTGCAACTCGCCCTCACCAAGACCTCCGAGCTCTCCGAGCTGAAGCGCATCTTCAATGAATACTGATTCCTGCCGTCGTTTCCTTCGCCTTGCCGCCGCCGCTCTGGCGCTCGCGACACTCACCGCCCGGGCCGGCACCTTTGTGCTGACCGAGGCCACCACGCAGGACATCAACGCCGCCTTCGCGGCCGGCGCGCTCACGTCCGAGCAGCTGACCAAACTCTACCTCGCCCGCATCGCGGCTTACGACCAGACCGGCCCGAAGCTCAACACCATCATCACGCTCAATCCGAAGGCGCTCGACGAGGCCCGCGCCCTCGACGCGGAGCGCAAGGCCGGGAAGATCCGCGGTTCCCTCCACGGCATCCCGGTGCTGGTGAAGGACAACTTCGACACCTTCGATCTCCCGACCACGGGCGGCTCCATCGGATTCAAGGGCGCGATTCCGGCCTACGATGCCTTCATGGTGAAGAAGCTCCGCGAGGCCGGCGCGATCATCATCGCCAAGGCCAACATGGATGAGATGGCTCGCGGCGGTAACGGCGTTTCATCCCTCGGCGGCCAGACGCTCAACGCGCACCGGCCCGATCTGATTCCCGGCGGTTCCAGCGCCGGCACCGGTTCCGGTCTCGCCGCCGTCTTTGCCCCGCTGGGTCTCGGCACGGAGACCGGCGGTTCCGTCCGCCATCCGGCCAACGACAACAACATCGTCGGCATGGTCGCGACCGAGGGTCTGCTTTCGCGTGCCGGCATCATGCCGATATCCTTCTCGCAGGACCGCGGTGGCCCCATGGCGCAGAATGTCTACGATATCGCCGTCGCGCTGAGCGTCATGGCGG
>DATCRS010000111.1:0-11989 GCA_036568845.1 Devosia sp.
CCTGCGTCCCGGCGAACCCCGCCTCGTCCACCGCCCGGTGCAAGGCGATCAGCAGCAGGGCCACATGCGAGCGAAGCGCCTGTTCGTGCCAGGCACCAGGTCGCTGCGCCTCGGCGACCACCGCATCCATTGCTGCCTGGACCGGCCGCGCGTTGCGGGCGATGGCGGCGTTCGAAAAGGTCAAGCCGGCTGCCGCGACCTCGCGCTCCATCAGGGTCAGCACGACACCGTCGACATCAGGGCTGAAGGTGTAGCCGTGTACCGTCAGCGCCGGTACGACGACCGCCGCGGGCGCGGGGAGCTCTGCCACGGCTCCGTCGAGGCTTGCCGTTGTCTCTCCGGCCGTCAGGAGCAGCACCTGGAAGAACTGCTCGTGCCGATGCGGAGCGATCCGATAGCCGTGCAGGCGGCTGCGTGACTGGATGGTCTCCCAGTGCAGCCAATCCTGCCCAAAGGATGAATCGCCCTCGCCGTAGAGCCCATAGACCGGGATCGCTGCCATGTTCGGATAGTGCAAGCGATTGCACCCATTGTCCATTCTCTCCGACGGTGATCTGCGCCAGCCTCCGGCCAGGAGGACACATCTTGCGGACACAGGTCGTCATTATCGGCGCGGGACCGGCTGGGCTGGTGCTCGGCCGCCTGCTGGAGCTGGCCGGGATCGATGCCGTCATCCTCGAGCGGCGCAGCGCCGAGCACGTGCTGAGCCGCATCCGCGCCGGGGTACTCGAGCAGGGCAGCGTCGAGCTGATGGGCCGCATCGGGGCCGGTGCCCGCATGCATGCGGAGGGCCTCGTCCACCACGGCGTGGAGCTGAGCTTCGACGGCGACCGGCAGCGCATCGACTTCGCCAGCCTGATCGGCGAGTCCGTAATGGTCTACGGCCAGACCGAAGTGACGAGGGACCTGATGGCGCTCAGCGGCACGCCAGTGATCTACGAGGCCGAGAATGTGGCGCTGCATGATCTCGACGGCGACCCCCGCGTGACCTTCACCAGGGACGGTGAGACCAGGGAGATCGGCTGCACTTTCATTGCCGGCTGCGACGGCTATCACGGCATCGCGCGCGCGAGCATACCCGCGGAGGCCATCTCGACCTTCGATCGCACCTACGATTTCGGCTGGCTGGGCGTGCTGGTCGACAAGCCGCCGGTATCGCACGAGCTGATCTACGCCCACCACGCCCGCGGCTTCGCCCTTTGTTCGCAGCGGTCCCACACCCGCAGCCGCTATTATGTGCAGGTCGCGGCCAATGAGAGGATCGAGGACTGGTCAGACGAGCGGTTCTGGGACGAGCTGCGGGCGCGGCTCAATCCCGACGTCGCCGAAGCGCTCGAGACCGGCCCGTCGATCGAAAAGTCCATCGCGCCGCTTCGCAGCTTCGTCGCGGAGCCGCTGCGCTACGGCCCGCTGTTCCTCGCCGGGGATGCTGCGCACATCGTGCCGCCCACCGGCGCCAAGGGCCTCAACCTCGCCATGCGCGACGTGGCACTTCTCGGCGAGGCACTGGTCGAGGCTTTGATCGACAAGTCCAACGCCGGAATCGACACCTACTCGGCCCGGGCGCTGCACCGCATCTGGCAGGCCGAGCGCTTCAGCTGGTGGCTGACCGCGTTGCTCCACACCTTCCCGGAGACCGGGCCCTTCGGCCGTCGCATCCAGCGCGCGGAGTTCGACCATCTCGCCAGTTCGCTCGCCGCGCAGCGGGGTTTCGCAGAATCCTACACCGGCCGAGGCCTCGGCTAGAACCGGATGGCGCTGACGAGCGCGGCGGCGATCCGCAGCGCGCCGCCGGTGTTGCGCAGCATCTGCGGCAGCGTGAGCCATTCGAGCGTCCAGGCCGCGCCCGATCGTTCGTTCTCGTGCACCATCGCCTGGAACAGCGTGCCGGCGAGTGCTGCATTGTGGTGCGCCAAGGCCACCAGATGCTCCGCGCCCACTGGATTGGCCTTATGCGACATCGAAGAGGACGAGCCGCCGCCCTCGATCCTGACGGCTCTCACTTCGCTCTGCGCCATCAGTCCGATGTCCGAGCCGAGCTTGCCGAGTGTTCCGGTGGTCTGCGCAAGAAGGCTACCCAAGCTGGCGATGCGCGACCGGGACGAGTGCCAGCACGGCGCATCAGCGAGGCCAAGTCCGCGCGCCAGGTGCGACGCGATCTCGTCGCCCTTGCCGTCGAAACTCGAACGATCGCCGATCGGCCCGCCGAGCTGGATGGCGAGCAGGTCGCCGGCCGCAGCAAGCGCGCGCTGCTGCTGCTCGAGCGGCTCGATCCAGGTGCGGAGCTTGGCGCCGACCGTGAAGGGGAGCGCAGCCTGCATGCGCGTATGCGCCATCAGCGGCGCGCCCCCGGAGGTCGCGGCGAGCGCCTGCAGCGCGGCGAGCACAGCCGCGAGCCGCTCGCCGAAGAGCTCCAGCACCGGCTGGAGCTGCAGCATCAGGGCGGTATCGATAATGTCCTGGCTGGTCGCGCCTTTGTGCAGCGCCTCGCCATGCTCGGCCCCAACGGCCCGGCGCAGCTGCGCCACCAGCCGCGGCACCACCACGCCGTCGCGCTGCATGCCGGCGGCGAGAGCGTCCCAGTCGGGAGTAAAATCGCGCGCCGCGCTCTCGATCGCGCCAGCCGCCGGCAGGGGGATCAGGCCAACCGCGGCTTCGGCCTTCGCCAGTGCGACTTCGACTCGCAGCATGGCGGCCAGCTGGGCCTCATCCGACAGCAGCTCGTCTACGGCCTGGTCGGAAAGCATGGCATCGATCAGTGGCCGGCGCATGGGATTCCTCAAGCGGCTTGGAGCGCCAAGGCTATACCCTGTCCGACCCCGATGCACATCGTCGCCAGTGCCCGCCTGCCGCCGCCAAGCTGCAGCGACAGCGCAGCAGTGCCGGCGATCCGGGCGCCCGACATGCCGAGGGGATGGCCCAGCGCGATGGCGCCGCCATTGGGGTTCACATGCGGGGCGTCATCGGGGATGCCGAGCTCGCGCAGCACTGCGAGCGACTGGCTGGCGAAGGCCTCGTTGAGTTCGACGATGTCGAAGTCGTGTGGCGTCAGCCCGAGGCGAGTGCAGAGCTTTTGCGTGGCCGGCGCCGGCCCCATGCCCATGATGCGCGGCGGCACGCCTGCGGCAGCACCGCCGAGTACCCGCGCGATCGGCGTCAGCCCGTATTTCGCTGCCGCCGCTTCCGAGGCGATGATGAGCGCGGCGGCGCCATCGTTGACGCCGGATGCATTGCCGGCCGTCACCGTGCCGCCCTGCCGGAAGGGCGTCGGCAGCTTTGCCAGCGCCTCGAGCGAGATGTCCGCGCGCGGGTGCTCGTCGGTGTCGACGACGATCGGGTCCTGCTTGCGCCGCGGGATGGTGACCGGCACGATCTCCCGAGCCAGGCGACCGTTCTGCTGGGCGGCCACGGCACGTTGCTGGCTGCGGAGCGCAAAGGCGTCCTGGTCCGCGCGGCTGACCTTGTAGTCCTCGGCCACGTTCTCGCCGGTCTCGGGCATCGAGTCGATGCCGTATTGCTGCTTCATCAGCGGGTTGACGAAGCGCCAACCGATGGTGGTGTCGTGAATCTCGGCGTTGCGCGAAAAGGCGGTCTCCGCCTTGGGGAGCACGAAGGGCGCGCGGCTCATCGACTCGACGCCGCCGGCTATGTAGAGCTCGCCCTCTTCGGCGCGAATGGCCCGCGCGGCGGTCATCACCGCGTCGAGACCAGAACCGCAGAGCCGGTTGACCGTGGTGCCCGACACGGAGGGTGGCAGGCCGGCGAGCAGCAGGCTCATGCGGGCGACGTTGCGATTGTCCTCGCCGGCCTGGTTGGCGCAGCCGAAGACGACATCGTCCACCGCTTCCCAATCGACGCCGGCATGCTCCGCCATCAGGGCCTTGAGCGGCACTGCGCCGAGGTCGTCCGGCCGCACGCCGGACAGCACGCCGCCGAAGCGGCCGATCGGCGTACGGCGATAGGCGCAGATGAAGGCCTCGCTCATCTCAAAACCTCCGGAACCGCAAGTTCGGCGATGGTGTCGGGCAACACCAGCTGCGCGCCCGTCACTGCCTGCAGCTCATCGACGCTCAGGCCCTTGAGCTTTTCGCGCAGCACGAAACGCCGGTCCTCGATATCGATGACCGCTAGGCTCGTGTAAACGCGCGTCACGCAGGCGACGCCGGTCAGCGGCAGCGTGCAGCGCTGCACAAGCTTGGGCCTGCCGTCCTTGGTCACGTGGTCGGTGATCACCGCGACCCGCTTGGCGCCATGCACCAGGTCCATCGCCCCGCCGACGGCCGGCACGCCCCTGGGGCCGGTGCTCCAGTTGGCGAGATCGCCGGTCTCAGCGACCTCGTAGGCGCCAAGGATCGTCACGTCGAGATGGCCGCCGCGGATCATCGCGAAGCTGTCGGCATGATGGAAGAAGGCGGCGCCAGGCTTCAGCGTGATCGCCTTCTTGCCCGCATTGATGAGGTCCCAATCCTCCTCGCCTTCGGGGGGTGCCTCGCCGAAGTTGAGGACGCCGTTCTCGGTATGGAAGATCGCCTGGCGCCCTTCCGGCTGAAACTTGGCCACCATCTCGGGCAGCCCGATGCCGAGGTTGACATAGGCGCCATCCTCGATGTCCTGCGCGGCGCGCCAGGCGATCTGTGCGTTGCTCAGCCTTGCGCTCATGCGTAGGCGACCCCGGCGCGCATCAGCGCCTCTTCCTGCTGGGCGCTGGCGACTTCGACCACGCGGTCGACGAAGATGCCGGGCGTGACGACGTGCTCGGGGTCGATCTCGCCCGGCGCCACGACCCGGCTCGCCTGCACGATGGTGAGCATTGCGGCGGCCGCCATCAGCGGGGAGAAATTGCGCGCCGCCTTGCGATAGGTGAGGTTGCCGAGAGTGTCGGCCAGTTCCGCCTTGATCAGCGCTGCATCGGCCTTGAGCCAGCGCTCCTGCACGTACATCCGGCCGTCGAACTCGGCGACGGGCTTGCCCTTGCCTACCTCGGTGCCGTAGCTCGCCGGCGTGTAGAAGGCCGGGATGCCGGCACCACCGGCGCGGATGCGCTCGCCCAATGTGCCCTGCGGCACGAGCTCTAGCTCGATCTCGCCGGCGAGGTACCTTTCGGTAAAGGCGCGCGGATCGGCGGAGCGAGGGAAGGAGCAGACCATCTTGCGGACCATGCCGTTGTCGATCATGGCGGCGAGGCCGACGCGGCCGTTGCCGGCATTGTTGTTGATGACGGTGAGCCGGTTTGGACTGCCCGTGGCGCGGAAGCGATCAATCAGCGCGTGGATGAGCTCGATCGGAGCCCCAGAGCCGCCGAAGCCTCCCACCATGAGCGTCATGCCGCTCTCGATCCCCGCTACCGCGGCAGCGAGATCGGGCACTCTTTTGTTCATGGTCATAGGTCGAAGAACACCGTTTCGTTTTCGCCCTGCAGACGGATGTCGAGCACGTAGCGGGGCACGTCGCCCGCTTCCTTGCGCGCCACCAGGGTCTGGCGGCGCACCGGACTCGGGATGCGATTGAGCAGCCAATCGGCGGCGTTGGCCTCGGCCTCGTCGTCGAAATAGAGTCGGGTCTGCAGCCCGATATTGATGCCGCGTGCCACGATCCAGAGCGAGACATGCGGCGCCATGGGCCGGCCATCGGGGCCAGTCACGCGGCCCGCTTTGACGGTCTGGAAGCTGAATGCTCCGGCCTCGTTCATCGGCTGGCGTCCCCAGCCAGTGAACTCGCCCGGCTTGGCGCTGGTGCGATACACCCCCCTGTGGTCCGCCTGCCAGATCTCCACCACGGCATCGATCACCGGCGCGCCGTCGCCATCGAGAATGCGGCCCGCGATCTCGATGCGCTCGCCTTCGGTGCTGTCGGTCAGCATCGTGGCGCCCAGGTCGACGGGATAGACGCCACGGATGTCACAGAAATTTGGCGTCATGCCGATATGGACATAGGGGCCGGCGGTCTGCGACGGGGTTTCCTTGAGCGTGGGAACGGGGTGGAGCATCAGTTCCCCTCCAGCTTATTCTCGAACATGGTCGAGCGGCGCCCGCGCAGGACGATGTCGAAGCGGTAGGCGAGTGCGTCCATAGGGGTGGTGTTCTGCCTGTCGAGGCGCGCGATGAGTTGGTCAATCGCGGTCTTGTCGGGGATGGTGCCGACGATCGGACATTGCCAGATCATGGGGTCACCCTCGAAATACATCTGGGTGATCAGGCGCTGTGCGAAGGCGTGGCCGAAGATCGAAAAATGGATGTGGGCCGGCCGCCAGTCATTGGCCCCGTTCGGCCAGGGATAGGCGCCGGGCTTGATGGTGCGGAAGCGGTAAAAGCCCCGCTCGTCGGTGATGGCCCGGCCGCAGCCGCCGAAATTGGGATCCAGCGCGGCAAGGTAGCCCTCTCGCTTGTGCCGGTAGCGACCGCCGGCATTGGCCTGCCACATCTCGACCAGCGTATGCGGCACCGGGCGGGCGTTCTCGTCGAGCACCTGGCCATAGACGATGATGCGCTGGCCGATGGCCTCGGTGCCGTCCTGGCTGTAGTTGCGGATGAGATCGTGGTCGAGCGGTCCAAGCACGCCGTGGCCGAACGTGGGTCCGGTGAGTTCCGACGCGGTCTGGCCGAGCGCGAGAAGCGGGTGACGCGGCGCCCGGAACGTCGTGCTCTTGTAGGCCGGTGTGTTCGCTGCGGGATGCCAGGCGCGGTCGCGCTGAAACAGCAGGCCATCATCTCCGGGAAGCTCGATGCCGCTCATTCAGCCGCCTCCGCTCGCTTGGCCAGTTCGCTCTTGGCGATCTTGAAGGCGCGGTTGGCCGCCGGGACGCCGGCGTAGACCGCGACATGCAGCAGCGCTTCCTTGATGTCTTCCATCGTCGCTCCGGTATTGGAGGTTGCCCGTACATGCATCGCCACCTCCTCATCGTGGCCCAAGGCTGCAAGCAAGGCGAGGGTGATCATCGAGCGCTCGCGTGGGGTGAGGCCGGGCCGATCCCAGAGGGAACCCCAGGCCGTCTCGGTAATGAAGGTCTGGAAGTCGGAATCGAAGTCGGTGGCCCTGGCCGAGGCCTCGTCGACATGCCGGTCGCCCAGCACGCGCCGGCGCACGGCCATGCCCCGCTCATACCTGTTCGCTTCAGCCATGACCGGCCTCCCGAAATTGCTGCGCCATCAGTGCGGCCAGATGGGCCGGCTGCTCGATGGAGGGAATGTGTCCCGCCTCGGGAATGATCTCGAAACGCGCCGCCGGGATCGCTTCGGCGCAGGCCTGTACCATGGCTACCGGACTGGCCCGATCGTGCTCGCCCACCACCACCAGCGTGGGTACGGCGATCTTTCCCACGCGGTCGCCGAGGTCGGTGTCGCGCAGCGTCGCGCAGGCTCTGCAATAGCCGTCGGGATCGGTGCGCAGGAAGAGGTTGCGCCAGCCGCTGAGGTCATCGGGCCGCTCCCGCCGGAAGGGTTCGCTGAACCAGCGCTCCATGATGCCGTCGGCGATCGCGGCGAGGCCGTTGCGGCGCACGGCGGCGATCCGCTCCTCCCACATCGTGGCATCGCCGAACCGGGGGGCCGTATCGCATAGAACGAGCGCAAAGAGCCGATCCGGATGGGCGAGTGCGAAGCCTTGCGCGATGAGGCCACCGACAGATACGCCGGCCAACCCGATCCGCTCCATGCCCAAGTGATCGAGCAGCCCCACAAGGTCGGCCACGTGGTCGTCGAGGCCATAGTCCCCGGGCGGAGACTCGCTGAGACCATGACCGCGCTTGTCATAGGAGAGCACGCGGTAGCGGTCCGAGAGGAGATCGATCACGTCGTCCCAGATGCGCGCATCCGTTCCCAGCGAATTGGCGAGCGCTACGACCGGCGCGTCGGCCGGGCCGTGCAGCCGATAGTGCAGCAGGATTCCATTGATCCGGACGAACGCCATCGCTTCCCCTCTACCTCGATTAAAGGTGGCGGGGGCACCCAAGTAAAGTGATTAGTGGTGGACGACCGATAACCTCCCGATTATCGTAGCGGCACAAATCCGGGCTGCATCTGCAGAATCCCGGCCAATTGATAACCGTGAGACATTGTTGGCGGGTCATGCGATCGATCCCCGGATCAAGCTCAGGCACATCGCCTGCTTCCTCGAAGTGGTGCGCTTCAAGAGCGTGGTGAACGCCGCCGAAGTGCTGCATATCAGCCAGCCGGCCGTGTCGAAGACGATACAGGAACTCGAGCAACTGCTCCGGTCCGCGCTCTTTGATCGCAGCCGCCGCAAGCTGTCGCTGACCCCTTTCGGCGAGATCTTCCACCGCTATGCCGCCACCAGCGTGGCGGCGCTGCGCCAGGGGATCGAGGCAGCGAGCGGTGAACATCAGGCCACCATCGTTCGCGTCGGCGCCCTCCCGACGGTCTCGGCACGCGTCCTGCCGCAGGCGGTCAGCGCCTTCACGGCGAGCAATCCGGGCGTGCATGCCCGCATCGTCACCGGCCCCAACGACTACCTGCTCACGCTGCTCCGCACCGGTGATGCCGACCTGGTCATCGGCCGCATGGCCGATCCCGCGGTAATGGTCGGGCTGTCGTTCGAGCATCTCTATTTCGAGCGAGTCGCCCTCATCGTCCGCCCCGGACACCCGCTGCTACAGGAGAAAGCCTTCACCCTCGGCATGATCGAGCGCTACCAGGTGCTGATGCCGACGCCGGATTCGGTGATCCGGCCGCTCGTCGACCGCCTGCTGGTCGGTCACGGCATCAACACGGTACGCGACGAAGTCGAGACCGTGTCGGACGCGTTCGGACGCAGCTACGTGCTCCGCAGCGATGCCATCTGGATCATCTCGCAGGGGGTCGTGGCCGACGATGTGCAGCGCGGCCAGTTGGCAATGCTGCCGGTGGACACGCGGGAAACACTCGGCCCAGTAGGCTTCACCACACGGGCCGATGCCTCGCACAGTATGGCGACGGTGGCACTGATGCAGGCTGTCCGCGAAGTCGCCCATCGGGAACGCGAGACGGTCTGATCCCGGTTGCGTCGATCCGGCCTTGCCAGATTTAGTTATGTCTCATAACATAATTGGCGAGGGAGTAAGAGATGAACGCGCCACCCACGCCGATCCGTGCGGTCCGGTTGGGACAGTTCTCGGCAGCGGCCGAACCGCGCGCCGACGGCAGCACGCTCGTGCGCTCAACACTGGCGCTGGGTCCCTATCCCCGTTCCATTGTCGACGCACTGGAGCACTGGGCCCGCAAAACCCCGCAGGCAGTGCTCATCGCCGACCGCGAGGGCGACGGCTGGCGCAAGCTCACCTATGCCGACGTGATGGAGCGGATCCCGCCGCTGGCGCAGGCACTGCTCGATGCCGGGCTCTCGCCTGAGCGTCCGCTGATGATCGTTTCGGGCAACGAGATCGAGCATTTCCTCCTGGGCATGGCGGCCATCTGGGTCGGCATCCCCTACGCCCCGATTTCGCCGGCCTACTCACTGGTCTCGACAGATTTCGGCAAGCTCAAGCATGTTGCCGGCGTGCTCACGCCCGGGCTCGTCTATGCCAGTGACGGGCAGAAGTTTGCGCGCGCCCTCGCCGCCGCCGTTCCGGATGTGCCGCTGGTGGTACGCCGCAACCCACCGACCGATCGGCCGACCCAATTGTTCGACGAGCTGCTCACGACGCCGGTCACTCCGGCGGTTGCCGCAGCGCACGACGCGATCACGCCGGATACGGTCGCAAAGGTGCTGTTCACCTCCGGCTCGACCGGGTTGCCCAAGGGCGTCATCACCACCAACCGGATGATGGCCTGCAACCAGGAGATGATCCGCAGCGCCATGGCGTTCTTTGCCGACGAGCCGCCGGTGCTGCTCGACTGGATGCCCTGGAACCATGTAGCCGGAGGCAGCCACAATACCGGTATCGCGATCTACAATGGCGGCACCTTTTTCGTCGATGACGGCGTCCCCGCGCCCGGCCGCTTCGCGGCGACGCTGCGCAACCTCAAGGACGTCCAGCCGACCTATTTCACCAACGTACCGAAGGCTTACGAATATCTCGTCGCAGCGCTCGACGAGGATTATGAGGCGCGCCGCAACTTCTTCGCCCGGCTGCGACTCATCCAGTATGCCGGCGCCAGCCTATCGCAACACGTCTTCGACGGGCTCGACCGCATGGCCCGCAGCGAGGTCGGCGAGCGGGTGATGATCATCACCGGCTACGGCTCGACCGAGACCGCGCCATTCGCCTTCACCACCACCTGGCCGGTCGAGCAGGCCGGCCATATCGGCCTCCCCGCACCCGGAATGGAGATCAAGCTGGTGCCCAACGAGGGCAAGCTGGAGCTTCGCCTCAGGGGTCCCAACGTCACGCCCGGCTATTGGCGCGACCCCGCCACGACTGCGCTGGCCTTCGACGAGGAGGGGTTCTACCGCATCGGCGATGCCGTGCGCCCGGTCGACCCGGCCGACGTCACGAGAGGGTTCATCTTCGATGGCCGGGTCAGCGAGGACTTCAAGCTCTCGACCGGCACCTGGGTCAATTTCGCTGCGGTGAGGGCGGCGGTCATCGGCGCCTGCGCACCGCTGATCCGCGACGTCGTGCTCACCGGCCTCGACCGCAACTTCATCGGCGCGCTCATCTTCCCCGACCTCGAGGCCTGCACCCGGCTTGCGGGACTGCCGGCCGGCACCGACGCGGCGACGGTGATGGCTCAGCCTGCCGTCCGGAAGCACTTCACCGAAAAACTGGCGGCACTGGCGCAGGCCGCGACCGGCAGCTCCAATCATGTGGCGCGAGCCCTGCTCCTGGCGGTGCCGCCGGACATCGACAAGGGCGAGATCACCGACAAGGGCTCGATCAACCAGCGGGCGGTGCGCAGCGCCCGGCCCAATCTGGTCGAGGCGCTCTATGCCGAACCGTCCGCTCCCGAAATCTTCGACTTCCTCCGAAAGGACCTGCGATGAGCAAGGCCCTGCGCCTCACCTTCGACGATGCCTGGCTGCTGGGCGGCGCCCGCACGCCCTTTGTCGACTACCGTGGCGCCTTCGCCGAAATCTCGCCCATCGACCTCGGCATCAAGGCGGCGCGCGCGGCCATCGAACGCACCGGCGTCAAGGCCGCCGACATCGGCACCACCATTGCGGGCTCGATGGCGCAGGCCTCGTTCGACGCCTATGTCACGCCCCGGCATATCGGCCTCTATGCCGGGGCATCGGTCGAGGCGCCCGCGCACCTGGTGCAGCGCATCTGCGGTACCGGGCTCGAGGTCATCGCGCAGGCGGCCGACGCGGTCTCGCTGCGCCGGGTCGAGCTCGCGCTCGCTGCCGGCACCGAGTCGATGAGCCGCAACCCCATCGCCGCCTATACGCACCGCAACGGCTTCGCCATGGGCAAGGTGGAGTTCAAGGACTTCCTGTGGGAAGCGCTCTACGATCCGGCCGGCTGCGTCACCATGGGCGACACCGCCGAGAACCTCGCGACCCAATATGGCATCAGCCGCGAACGCGTCGACCGCTACGCCGAGCGCAGCTTTGCGCGCGCCATCACGGCGCGCGACAGTGGGAGGCTGGCCGAAGAGATCGTGCCCGTCAGCGGCGAGACGTTCGAGATCGACGGCCTCGACGCCCGCGGCATCAGGCTGCCGCGCGGGATCGAGCGGGTGGACACCGACAGCCACATCCGGACCTCGCCTTATGAGGTGCTGGCGAAGCTCAAACCGGCGTTCGGCGGCGTGCAGACCGGCGGCAACTCGTCGGCCATCGTCGATGGTGCGGGCGCGGTGACCGTCGCCTCCTCGGCCTACATCAGGGCCAACGACCTCAGGCCCGCAGCTCGCATCCTCGCCAGCGCGGCAGTGGGGGTGCCGCCCAGATTCATGGGCATCGGTCCGGCCCCCGCCATTCGCGCGGTGCTGGAAGCGGCGGGCATGGAACTCGGCCAGATCGGCCGCGTCGAGATCAACGAGGCCTTTGGCGCGCAAATCCTCGCCTGCGTCGACGAGCTCGGGCTCGACGAGGATCGGCTCAACGTCAATGG
>DATCRS010000112.1:0-4047 GCA_036568845.1 Devosia sp.
GGCTATATCGGCAGCCACATGGTGCTTCGCCTTGCCGATGCGGGCGAATCCGTCGTCGTGCTCGACAACCTCACCACCGGTTTCGACTGGGCCGTAGACCACCGCGCGACATTGGTCGAAGGCAACGCCGGCGACATCGAATTCGTCCGCAAGCTCATCGGCGAGCATCAGGTTTCCGCCATCATCCATTTCGCCGGCTCGATCGTCGTGCCGGAATCGGTGACCAACCCGCTCAAATACTACGGCAACAACACGGCCACCTCGCGCAACCTCATCGAGGCCGCGGTGGCCCAGGGGGTCAGCCATTTCATCTTCTCGTCCACCGCCGCCGTCTACGGCATGACGGGCCTTGCGCCGGTCGTCGAGGAAACCCCGCTGCAGCCGATGTCGCCCTATGGCCGGAGCAAGCTCATGACCGAGTGGATGCTCTCCGACGTCGCGGCCGCCCATCCCATCACCTATGGAGTGCTGCGCTACTTCAATGTCGCTGGCGGCGACCCGCAGAAACGGTCGGGCCAGTCGACACCCTTTGCCACCCACCTCATCAAGGTGGCGGCGCAGACCGCGCTGGGGCAGCGGCCGAAGATGGACATCTTCGGGACCGACTACGAAACGCCCGACGGCACCGGCATCCGCGACTATATCCATGTCACCGATCTCATCGAGGCGCACTGGCTGCTGCTGCAGCATTTGCGCGCCGGCGGCCAGAGCACGACGCTCAACTGTGCCTATGGCCAGGGCTATTCGGTGCGGCAGGTGATCGACACGGTGAAGGCGGTCTCCGGGGTCGATTTCCGCGTCGACGAGGGTCCGCGCCGGGCCGGCGATCCGGCTTCTATCACCGCCACGGGCGAGAAGGTGCGCTCGGTACTCGGCTGGATGCCCCGGCACGATGACCTGCGCGAGATCGTCACCCATGCCTATGAGTGGGAACGCTATTTGGCCACAAGGAACCGGTAGCTTCCGCCGGTTCGTCCGAGGGGAGCGATCATGATCCGACTGGTTGTCGCCGGCCTGTTGCTGGCTCTTGCTACGTCTGCATTCGCTGAACCCGTCGAATCCTTCTCGTCGTTCCTCCGCAACTTCGAGGCCAAGGCCGTTGCGGCCGGCATCGATGCGGACGTCTACAGGCAGGCGACTGAGGGACTGACGCCCGACCCCAATGTACCCGATCTGGTCGAAAAGCAGCCCGAGTTCGCCACGCCGATGTGGGAATACGTCGCGACCCGCGTGACCGCGGCCCGGATATCGCAAGGGCAGGCCGCGATGGGCAAGCAGCAGGCGCTGTTCGATGCGGCCGGTAAGTCTTACGGGGTCGATCCTTACATCCTGGGCGCCATCTGGGGCATCGAGACCAATTACGGCACGGTGCTCGATAATCCCAAATACATCCGACCCATCATCCGCTCCCTCGCGACGCTGGTGCACCAGCGTCGCAGCCGGTTGAAGGGGGACGAGGCCGATTTCATCGCCGCCCTCCAGCTCATCCAACAAGGTCCGCTCAACCGTGACACACTGGTCGGTTCGTGGGCCGGCGCGATCGGGCACCTGCAGGTCAACCCCAGCAATGTCGTGGCGCATGGGCGGGACGGTGACGGAGACGGAAGCATCGATCTTCACAACTCTCTGGCCGACGCGCTGGCGACCAGCGCCACCTATCTTCGCGATCTGGGTTACCAGCCGGGGCTGGACTGGGGCTTCGAGGTCCAGGTGCCGTCCAATTTCGACTACGCCCTGGCGACGCGGGACGAGCTGCGGCCCATCCGTTTCTTCGCCGAGCGGGGGGTGGCGCGCGTGAAGGGCCGCAAGTTCGCCGATCTCGACACGCCGGTCTTCCTTTATGTTCCGGCGGGCCAGCACGGCCCGAAATTCCTGATGACGCGGAACTATCTCGTCTTCAAAGGCTACAATTTCTCCGACAGCTACGCGCTTTCGATCGGCCATCTGGCAGATCGGCTGAAGGGCTTGGGCGAGTTCGTGCAGCCTTGGCCCACCGAAACCAAGTTCCCCAATCTGGCCCAACGCCAGGCGATCCAGCAGGCATTGATCGAACTCGGCTTCATGACGGGGTCCGCCGACGGCCGCATCGGTCCGGTGAGCCAGGCGGCTTACGCGAAGTTCCAGGCGAGCCGCGGCGAGGTGGCCGACGGTTTCATCACCCTGGAGGCGTACGAGAAACTCGTCGCCGCAACCCGGTAGCAAAGCTGCGAGCGGCCTTATTTTCCCGCCCGTCCTCATGTAAGTCTCGGCCATGGACAGAAAGCGCAACCCGTTCATCCTCTGGATCGCTGGCCTCGTCATCCTGGCGTTGCTGCTCGGTGATCTTGCGGCGAGCCTTGCAGAAGAAGTCACGATCCTCCCCGATCTGCGTTTCGAGCAGGCTGCCGCTACCGACGGCGGGATCCTCGTGGCACAGGAGCAGCAACAGCGGCCGCGCCGGCGCAAGACGCTGATGGACCTGCTCTTCGGTGGCGACGAGCAGCAGCAACAGCAGGTCCCCGAAGTGATCGAGCAGCCGGTGGTTCGACAGCCGAAGGTCGCCGACGTGCCGCCGGCCAAGCCGGCCATCCCCAAAGCCGACAATGCGGTGCGGCTCGCCGTGTTCGGTGACTCGCTCGCCAACGACCTCGCCAAGGCGCTGGATCGCTTCTATGCCGAGGATCCCAACATCGCCATCATCGCGCAGGGCGTGGGCGACACCGGCTTCGTCCGAACCGACGTCATGGATTGGCGCGCCAAGATCAACGAGGCGATCACCGCCAATACGTTCGACATCGCCGTTTTCATCATCGGCATCAACGACCGGCAGAAGATGCGCATCAACGACGCCAGCTATGGCTCGCTGTCACCGGAATGGTCGGCCGAGTATCAGAATCGCGTCGCGGCGGTGGTGAGCGCGCTGCGCGCCGCGAACAAGCCGACAATCTGGGTCGGGCTGCCGCCCATGTCCAAGACCGAATACAACAAGACCATGTCGGGCATCAGTGAAATCCAGCGGCTCGCGGCCTTTGGCGGCGGCGCGGAATTTCTCGACATCTACGAGCGCTTCGTCGACGACGAGGGCAAGTACACCTCCTATGGCCCCGACCTCAACGGCAAGAATGTCCGCATGCGCAAGGACGACGGCATCCACTTCACGTCCGCCGGCGCCGACAAGCTCGCCTTCTACCTGGCGCAGACGCTCAAGCTCTATTATCGCGGCGCGGGTTCGGTGGGACTCGAGGTGGCCGATCCGCTGCTCGGCACCGACGCGCAACTGATGCTGCGGCCGCCCTATCAGGGCCTTGGCCAGATGCAGCTGCTCGAAGTCGCCGGGGCGGTGATCTCGCTCACCAATGCGCAGCGCCGGGCCACCGACCTTGTGATCTACGATCCCGAAGCGCTGACGCCGGTGCAGTTCGACACCTCACTGATGCTCGAGGCGCCCGCAGGTCGCGCCGATGCCTTCGGGGTCGGCAAGCCGCCGGACGAGGAGGCAGAGCCTGCGCCCGCCGCGCCCGTGGCCAAGCCGACCGCCGCGCTCATGCCTGTCGCCGGGACGGAATGACGCCAGCGGGGTTTCTCGCCGCCCTAGCCGACCGCATCGTCGAGCGGCATATCCAAAGCATCCTTCGTGTCGGGGTCGACGGCGTGGATGGCGCCGGCAAGACCAGCCTCGCCGACAAGCTGGCCGCAGTACTCGAAGCCCGAGGTAAGCACGTCATTCGTGCCAGCATCGACGGCTTCCACAATCCGCGTTCCGTGCGCTACGCGAAAGGCAAGGACTCGCCCGAAGGGTTCTATCGCGACTCGTTCGACCTGGCCGCGTTCAGGCGCGAGCTGCTTGATCCGCTCGGTCCCGGCGGCAGCGGTCGACATAGGCGCGTCCATTTCGATCATCGGACAGACAGCGCCGTTGCTTCGCCTATCGAGCATGCGGACCGATCGGCCGTGCTGCTGGTGGATGGCATCTTTCTCCACCGCCCCGAGCTGCGCTCATGCTGGGATCTTTCGATCTTCCTCGACGTGCCTTTTGCCGAATCCTATCGGCGGATGGCAGTGCGCGAC
>DATCRS010000113.1:0-3949 GCA_036568845.1 Devosia sp.
GCCGGTGGAGGGGGCGGGGCTAGACTCGGGGCCTGTGGCCGCCCCCTTCCGTCGCCTTCGGCGCCACCTTCCCCCGCAAGCGGGGGAAGGCCCCGACTGAGAGGCCGGTCCTAAGCCGCCAGACTCGTGTCCGCCGCGACACCCAGCATCAGGTTGAGGTTCTGCACCGCAGCGCCCGACGCCCCCTTGCCGAGATTGTCGTAGACGGCGACCAGCACCGCCTGCCCCTTGGCGTCGTTGGCGAAGACGTGCAGCTTCATGCGGTTGGTGTCGTTGTAGAGCTCGGGGTTGAGCTCAGTGCTGCGCTCGGCTTCCGCCAGCGGCGCCACTTCGACAAAACCGCCGTGGATCGCCGCATAGTGATCGGCAATGGCACCGTGGAGGTCCTTGCTCGTCGCGCCGCCTTTCAGCTGCTCGAGGAAGAGCGGCACCATGACGATCATGCCCTGGGCAAAATTGCCCACGGCCGGCTGGAACAGCGGCTCACGGCCGAGCTTGGCGTAGGCTTTGAGCTCAGGCAGGTGCTTGTGCTTGAAGGTGAGCCCATAGGGCATGAATTCGTTGGCATCTTCGCCCCTGCCCACATAATCCTCGATCATCTGCCGGCCGCCGCCGGTATAGCCGGAGATGCCGTTGACCACGATCGGCAGGTCGGCCGGCACGATGCCGGCCTCAACCAGCGGCCGCAGCGTCGCGATGGCGCCCTGCGGCCAGCAGCCGGGATTACCCACCCGCTTCGCGTTGGCGATGGCCGCCGACTGGCCCTTGTCCATTTCGGCAAAGCCATAGGCCCAGCCCTCGGCCACGCGGTGCGCGGTCGAGGCGTCGATCACCTTGGTGCTATCGTTCTCGATCAGCGACACCGACTCTTTCGCCGCATCGTCGGGAAGGCAGAGGATGGCGACGTCGGCGAGGTTGAGGAGGCGCTTCCGCTCATCGAGATCCTTGCGTTTCTCGGGGGCAATCGAGATGACCTCGAGGTCGCGCCGGCCGGCCAGTCGCTCGCGGATCTGCAGACCCGTGGTTCCCGCTTCGCCGTCGATGAAGATCTTCGCGACCATTGCCGCCTCCGTCAAAAGACGCGCGTCATATAGGACGGGCGTGCCGCCAGTGCAAAGGGTTGATGGGGGCGATGGTTCCGCGTGCGTCTGCGGCTGCTACCTCGACTTTTGCCTCCGCGACGCTAGTCTCCTGCCAAACTCGAACAAGCAAGAGGCCGAAATGACCCCGCATAACCATGCCAAGCCCGGCGACTATGCCGAAAGCGTGCTGCTGCCCGGCGATCCGCTGCGCGCCAAATGGGTGGCCGAAAACTTTCTCGAAGGCGCCCGGCAGGTGAACGGCGTCCGTAACTGCCTCGGCTTCACCGGCACCTGGAAGGGCAAGCCGGTCTCCGTGCAGGCGACCGGCATGGGCCAGCCTTCGCTCTCGATTTATGTGCACGAGCTGATCAACGGCTACGGCGTCAAGAACCTCATCCGCATCGGCACCTGCGGCGGGCTCAACGCAAAGGTGAAGGTGCGCGACCTCGTCATCGCGCAGGGTGCGACGACGGATTCGGCCATCGTCCGCGATGCCTTCACGCCGTTCAACTTCGCACCGATCGCCGATTTCGGCCTGTTGCGTTCGTCGGTGGAGAAGGCCGAAGTTGCGAACCTGCGCTACCATGTCGGCAACATGCTCTCGTCCGACATCTTCTATCATATCGAGCCCGGCCTTGCCGGCTACGGCCGGCTGCCGGCGCACGGCATCCTCGGCGTCGAGATGGAGGCTGCCGCCCTCTACACGCTTGCGGCCCGGTTTGGGGTCAGGGCGCTCGCTGTCTGCACCATGACCGACTGCCTCATCACCCACGCCGAACTGAGCGCCGAAGACCGCCAGAGCTCGCTCCGCGACATGGTGAGCCTCGCCCTCGACGTCGCCATCGATGCCTGACGTCCTATCGCGACTGGCTTCGGCGCTCGGCCGCAACGACGAGCGGCCAAATGTCGAGCTGGCCAAGGAATTGGCGGCGGGGGCAGACACGCAGGCCATCGCTGCGCTTGTCGAGGCGCTAAGCAATGGCTCGGTCGCCGTGCAGAACGACGCTATCAAGGTGCTCTACGAGATCGGCGCGCAGAAATCGGCACTGGTGGCGCCGCACACAGGCGCCTTCTTCGCGCTGCTCGGTTCGAAGAACAACCGTAACGTCTGGGGCGCCTTGCAGGCGGTCGACACCGTAACCGGCGACCGGCCGGAAGAGGTGCTGGCGGAGTTGCCCAGGATCATCGCTGCGGCCGACAAGGGCTCGGTGATCGCCGAGGACAAGGCGATCTCCATCCTTGCTAGGCTCGCAGCGGTCGGCCACAGCGCCAAGATCCTGCCCATCCTCATCGAGCGGGTTGCCAGCGCCGCGCCCAATCAGTTCCCGATGTATGCCGAGATCGCCGCGCCGGTGATCGACGCCGCCCACAGGGCCGATTTCATCGCCGTGCTGGAGGCCCGGCTCAGGTCCATCGACGCTCCAGCCAAGCGGAAGCGCGTCGAAAAGGTGCTTTCACGACTGCGAGCTAGATTTTAGCGGGATTCAACCCTGCAATCCTAAGACGAGGAGCTATCTTCAGCATCTTTGAAAACTCGGTGCCGAATGACGGACCGATCCCAACCGCCTCGCAGAACTCCTTGCCAGAGACATTTTGTAGCTCATCTGCGTACTTAATTACCTGAAGGTGCAGTTCGGCAACGTAGCCGTTCCGGGGTGAGTTCTCGATTGCTCGCTTAATGTCGGCGTAAGGGAGAGGCATTTGTTGCTCCTTGCTGATGCAATACCGCTATCACAGCACTACCGCCAGAGCAATATGATTTTAGCTAAACTCATTTAGCTTATAGCTTGTCCGTTGTAGCTCGCTCCGACGACAAAACCCTACCCTAATCCCGCCGCGATTGTTCCCTTAATGTCCCCGTAACAGGGGACCCATCGACATGCTGTTGAAGACCAATGCCGCGCGCCTTAGCGAGACGGTGAAGGGTGTGGAGACGATGACGCGCTTTGCGCTGGCGGTGCTGGCGCTGGCCTCGGGCGTCTATACCTATCTGGGCGTTCGCGGCCTGCTCGACGGCTCGGCCACCTTCGTCTTCTTTGCCGCCATCATCTATTCGGCTGCCGTTTCGGTGGCCATCTACGCCTTCTGGACCTTCATGATGCGCTTCGTGCCGCTGGTGGTGTCGGGCGTGCAGCGCGCCGCACTGTTCCTCACCATGGCGGTGGGTTGCTTCATGATCATCGCCATGTCGAGCTGGCTCAACGCCGCTGCGCTCGCCGGTTCCGCCGCGCTCGAGCAGCACCTGGCGGTGACGCTGCAGGGCTATGTCGGCGATCTCGACGCGGCCCATGGCAATGCCCTGTCGTCGCAATCGCTGCTGCCCGACGTGCAGCGCGCGCAGGAGCGTTTCGCCCGGCTCGCGGCCGACGAGCGCAATTCCGGCGCGCTGACCGGTACCCAGGGCTCGGGCTCGGTGGTGCAGCTCCTCACCCAGATGAGCGCGCAGATGAACGAGCTCGGCGCCACCATCACCGGCAGTCGCGAAGAGGTGGCGGGCCTGTTCACCCAAGGCTCGGAACACCTTGCCAAGATGCGCGAGCTGGTTTCGGCGCCCGGCGCGGTCGAACCCCGTTCCGACGCCTTCGCCGCCGAAGTGGTGGAGCTCAACGCCGTCATTTCGGCATTGCAGGAGACCGGCGTCGCCCCTTCGGTGAAGCGCGCCGCGCAGGATCTTTCCCTCGGCTTCATCGCCCCGGTCGCCGATGGCGGCAATGCCGCACTAGTGGTGCGGCAGGACCAGGTGATGGAGACCGTGCGCAACTCCGTCGCCGCCCAGTCTGCCGCGCTGACCCAGGCCGCCGACGAAATCCTCGCCGAGCAAAAGGTCGAGCCGCGGCGCTTCGTGCCGCTGTCATCGGCCGAGGCGG
>DATCRS010000114.1:0-12252 GCA_036568845.1 Devosia sp.
AACAGACCCGCCTGCTCCACCATCACCATGGCGGGGGAGTTTTCGGTGAGGAAGAGGTCGGCGGGGGAGTTGATGCCTTCCTGGATGATCTGGTTGGCCATCAGGATGTCGGTGCCCTTGCGGATCGCGACCGGAATGCCGGTCTTGGCCGTAAAGGCGTCGGCCCAGGCTTGGGTCAGCGCTTGGTGCTGCGACGTATAGACCGTGATGCCGTCATCCTGCGCCAAGGCCGGAGCGGCAATGGCGGCGAAGGCGAGGGCAGCGAAAAGGCGGCAGAAAGTCATCGGTGGTCCCTTAGTCGACCCACATGCGGCGCAGGTTAGAGGTGGATTTGTTGATGAGGTCGTAGTCCTCGGACTTGCCTTCGCGCTCGAAGATGGCGCGCGCGGTGCGATCGAGGTCGAAGAGGATTTCGCGCTGCTCGGCACGGCGGAAAAGGCTCTGGGCCCAGGTGACCGCCACCTCGCGTGTGCCGCGCGTCACCGGTTCGACACGATGCATGACAGTAGTCGGATAGGTCACGGCCGAGCCGGCCGGCAGCTTGTACGCGGCTTCGCCGCCGCTGGTTTCCATCACCAACTCGCCCCCGTCGTAACTCTCGGGATCGGACAGGAAGATCGTGACGGAGACATCGGCGCGCATATGGTCCGGGCCCATCAGCGGGTTGTCCATGTGGCTGCCGAACTCCATGCCGGGCTCATAGCGGGCAAAAAGCGGCGGCGCAAAGTGCCGCGGCATGACGGCCGCAGAAAACACCGGATTGTTCTTGAGTACGGCTATCACGTTTTGTTGAGCCGTTTCCAGTGCCGGCCCGGCGCCGAGCTGCTCGTTGTGCTTCACCAGCCGGGAGGCCCAGCCGGAGCTCAGGACTCCGTCGACGAACACGCCGCTTGCGATCGTGCTCCGGAGCTCCGCGAGCCCGGCCGGGTCCAGCACATCGCCGATGCAAACGATCATTCCGTGGCGCCTCCGGCCGGCAATTGGCCGTCCGATTGTTAGTTGACTTTGTTCGTCAGCTTTCATTATGCGTTGCCCCCGCGGCGTGCAAGCCGCTTGCGGAAATTTGGGGAAAGCTTTGCAGCGCCGGACGCGGATTTGGATCGGATTGGGGACGGCCCTGCTTGTCGGCGCAACGGGCGTGGAGCGTGTCGCCGTGGGCCGCGAGACGCCGGTGGCCGATTCCGCTCAGAAGCAAAACCCCGCTCTGCCGCTGCGTCCGCGTGTGCACGTTGCGCAGGCCGAGGCAGCCGGCGAGGGTGGGGCCAATGAGGGCGGCGGTCCGGTGCTGGGTACCATCACCGAATTCCGACTCTCCAGCAGCGACCCCGACGCCTTCGCTTACGACGCGAAAGCCCAGGTTTCCGGCTATGTCGACCTCGTCACGGCGCGCTATGCCGCAGCTCAAGAGGCCGCGGCGGCGCTTCGCGACGCGGTCAACACGCTGCGGGACATGCCTGACGCCGCTCGGCTCGAGGCCGCGCGACAGGCCTGGCTCACCGCCCGCGCCGCCTATGTCGAAACCGAAGCGTTCCTCTTCTACGCCGGCCCCGTCGATGGACCCGGCGGGCCGTTCCCGCGCCTCAATGGCTGGCCTGTCGACCCGCCGACAATCGAGGCGCTGGTCGCCGATCCAGCACAGTCGCTCGGGTTCCGCGCGCTGGCCAAGCTCAACACCGTCGAGCCGCCGGTGAAGATCACCACAGGTCTGCACGTCCTCGAGTACCTGCTCTGGGGCGCCGACGGGACACTGACCCCCAAAGCCTTTGCCGGCGAGACCGGTGCTCGCCGCGCCGAATATGCCGGCTCACTGGCGCAGCTTTTCCTCAACGATCTGGGCGTGGTCGCTGCCGCCTGGGCTCCGGGTCAGAACAATTACCGTGCGTCCGTCGAGGCCATGGACCAGCGCAACGCACTGGGCCGCGCCTTCAATGGGATGACCGTGCTCCTCGGCTACGAGATCCCCCTGCGACGCATCGGCGCTGGGCTTTTCCCCGCCAATGAGAACTTCCAGCCATCGCCCTTCAGCGACAGCTCGCACGAGGACATGGCGCACAGCTTCGCAGGCGCCAAGGCAGTTTATTTCGATGCCGGGCTCGACAAGCTGGTCGAAGCCACCGATGCCGAGCTCGCGGCCAAGCTCGCCGCCGAGTTCGACGCAGCCGAAGTGGCGGTTGCGGCCATGGATGCGCCATACGAGCGATTTCTCGCGCCGCCCAGCGGCAGCCCTGACCGCGCGACGGCTGAAGCCGCCGTCAAGGCGCTCACCAATCTCGCCCGCGATCTCCGCCAGGCCGGCAACCGGCTCGGCATCCTTGTCGTCGTCCCCGGCATGTAGCCGGGGCGCCAGTTTCCGGCCGTTCGGGCGATAGGCCCCCGCGGCCTCCAGCGTCACTCCGGACCACGAGGGTCGTGCGTGCCGGACCTAATGGAGGGTTTCCCATGCTGATCCGTAGTCTCCTCACTCTGAGCGCCGTGCTCTGCGCCACTACAGCGCTGGCGCAGGAGATCACCCCGGCGGCCGATTTCGTCACCGCCGACAAGGCCAACGAC
Organism: Devosia sp.; assembly: GCA_036568845.1. Classification (GTDB taxonomy): domain Bacteria; phylum Pseudomonadota; class Alphaproteobacteria; order Rhizobiales; family Devosiaceae; genus Devosia_A. The sequence continues at coordinate 2,551 of DATCRS010000114.1, forward strand.
TTCCGTGGCATTGCCTATGGCGCGGACGGCAAGATCTATGTCTCGGGCCACCTGGGCGATCCATCGGCCGAGACCGAACCGCACTCGCTGGTCGTGGTCGGCCGCCTCAATGCCGATGGCACCCCTGACACCAGCTTCTCCGACGACGGCTTTGCCGAAGTCGACCTCGGCGAGGGTCTCGTCGAACAGTCGCTGGCCGTCGCACCGCTCGCCAATGGCGACGTGGTCGCTGCGATCAATGCCAACGAGGAAGACGGCGGGGTTTCGGTCTATCTCGTCCGCTTCGACTCGACCGGCAAGCAGGTTACCGGCAGCTGGGGCGGCGATACCGGCGCTCTGGAAGTCGTCTTCGGCTGGGCCAATGCCAATAACGATACCTTCCCGGGTGTCGAGAACCCGCCGCAGGATACCGCCTGGGATCTCAAGGTCGACAATTCCTCAGGCACGGAAAAGCTGGTCGTCGCCGGCCACGGCTCGGCTGCCGAAGGCTCGGGTCGCACCGACAATGACCGCTACATCACGCGGCTCCTTGCGGCCGACGGCTCGGTCGATCCCGACTTCAACGGCGGCAAGCCCTTCACCTACCACTCGGCCCAGGCGCTCGGCGACAATGGCCGCCGCATCCAGGTCGAAGCCGACGGCGCCATTCTCAGCGCCGGCTACACCAATCTGGGCGATACACTCCGCAACCACGTGATCCTCATCCGCCTCAACGCCGATGGCACGCTCGACCAGAGCTTTGGCGGCTTCGTCGCGCCGCAGTCTTCGGTCGATGCCGTTGGCCTCGCCGCGACGCCGGGCGTTGCCGTGTTCAACCCGCTGGTCGCCGACCAGGGTTTTGCCGAAGCCTACGGCGCGGCCAAGCTCTCCGACGGCAGCTATGTGACCACCGGCTATGGCGGCGCGACGGGCGAGGGCGTGCCCTCGACGCTGGGGTTCAAGACCACCGAAGGGCCGGACATCGTCTCCTTCAAGGTCAAGGGCAACACGCTGGACACGAGCTACGGTTCCAACGGCATTGCCGTCGTCCAGTCCGAAGGCATGGGCCTCAAGTCCGCCGAGGACCGCGGCCGCTTCGCCGTGGCCCTGCCGGGTGACCGCACGCTGCATGCCGGCCGCTTCGGCGGCGTGCCGGCTGTCGTGGTTCTCGATGCGTCGGGCAAGCTCGACACCAGCGTCAGCGGCGACGGCATCCTCGAATTGCCGAACGACACGGTCAACGCGCAGTTCTTCGGCGCCGCGCTCTCGCCAGACGGCAAGCAGATCGCGCTCTCGACCAACAACGACAAGGCCGGCGCCCGCGTCGTCATCCTCAACCTGCAGTAAGCTCTCGCAGGCGGAAAAATCGGGCGGCTCTCCGGAGCCGCCCGTTTCATTTTCGGCTAATCCAGCATCACCACGGCCTCGACCTCGAACAGCATCGGGTCTACGGCGAGCCTGGGGACCGGCACTAAGGTCTGTGCCGGCAGCGTCGCGCCGAACATCGCGGTGACATTCTGGGTGAGCACGCCGAACTTGGACATGTCGTGGTCGACGACATAGACTGTGAGCTTGGCGACCTGGTCGGGCCTTGCCCCGATCCCATCCAGAGCGGTCCGCAGGTTGGCGTAGGCCTGCTTTACCTGCGCCGCGAAGTCGGGCGACAGGGCTCCCGTATTGTCGAACCCACCCTGGCCGGAGATATAGGCCAGCCGCGCTCCCGCCGGGACGATGACTGCCGTGCTGTAGCCGTTCGGCGTCGGGTCGCCGAGCTGCGGTGGATTGACGATGGTCAGGTTGTGGTCCTCGGCGGCAGCCGCGGCGGAAACGCCCATGGTCATGATGATCAGCCCTCCAATGAGCAGGTGTCTGGTTGCGCGTGACATGATTTTCTCTTCGCTCTGACGATCACGACTCGCGATCGCAGGATTGAGTTTCAGCTCGTCCGCACGATAGTCTCGTACGGTGTACGCCTCATCGCATCGTACGAGGTACGAGTCAACGGAGTCGACATTTGGGACGTCGCGCTCGTAGATCAGGCCGTCGAACTGCGGGGGACTTCGGGATGGTCATCAGGCGTCGCAGCAAACCGGCTCCGGCGGTCGCGCCCGAGCGCGGGGAGCCGGCACTCTCACTCCAGCGCATCGTCTCGGCTGCGGTGGAGCTGCTCGATGCCGAAGCGCTGGGCGGTCTCACCATGCGGCGCCTGGCCGAGCGGCTCGGGGCAGGGACGATGAGTCTCTATTGGCATGTCGACAGCAAGGAGACGGTCCTCGACCTGGCGCTCGACTCGGTCCTCGATTATGCCGGTCCGCCAGAGTCCCAGGACTGGCGCAACGACGTCGTCCACCTGCTGGAGGACTGGCGCGCCGCCATGTTGCGTCATCCCTGGTCGGCGGCGCTGCTGCCTCGCCGGGCACTCGGTCCGAACATGCTCGGCCGCCTGGAACTCCTCAGCAGGACGCTATCCCGCGCCGGCGTGCCCCCGGCCGATCTCAACGTCGCCATCTGGACGCTCTGGAACCACGTGATGGGCGCCACCATTACCCGCGGCAGCTTCGGGCTTTCCGACAGAGAGATGGCCGCGGCACAGCAGCGGCTCTCCCAGCTCGGCGAACGCTATCCGACCATCGAGCGCTCGCAACTGCTACTCGACAGCGACTGGGATGGCACCTTCCGGAGAGGCCTCGACTTCCTCCTCAACGGCCTCACTCGCAACCGGTGAGCGTCGCCTAGAGACGTGCGCCCGCCTCGGAAAAGAGCAGGCACGCCGCCGAATCGATGCCGAAGGCCACGTCAGTGCCGGTGTGCATCTTGGAATGTCCGAGCTGCTGCACGGTGACCTGCTCGCCGCCAGGCCCGAGGGCATGGACGTGCGAGATGCCGCCGAGCTGCTCCACCACGGCCGCCCGGGCCTTGAGGACGAGCGCCGCGCCACCGGCGTCGACAAAGTGCTCCGGCCGGATGCCCACGGAAACGCTGTCCCCCGGCCTGGCCGCATTCGACCTCGTCGGAACCGTAATCGTGGGCTCGCCGAAATCGGCAAGCCGCACATCGGCACTGTTGGGGCCGGCTGCCACTACGGTACCGGGGAGGAAGTTCATGCGCGGCGAGCCGATGAAGCCGGCCACGAACATGTTGTCGGGATTGTCATAGAGCTCCGTCGGCGCCCCCTGCTGCTCGATGATGCCGTTCCGCAGCACCACGATGCGGTCGGCGAGTGTCATCGCCTCGACCTGGTCGTGGGTCACGAACACCATTGTCGCACCCAACTGCTGGTGGAGCTTGGCGATCTCGAGGCGCATCTGCACCCGCAGTTCGGCGTCGAGATTGCTCAGCGGTTCGTCGAAAAGGAAGGCCTTGGGCTCGCGTACGATGGCGCGGCCGATGGCGACGCGCTGCCGCTGTCCGCCCGAGAGCTGCCGCGGCTTGCGGTCCATCAGGTTGCCGATTTCGAGGATGCGGGCAGCTTCCGCCACCCGGGCCGAAACCTCCTCGCGCGGCATGCCGCCCATCCTGAGGCCGAAGCCGAGGTTCTGCTCGACGGTCATGTGCGGGTAGAGCGCATAACTCTGGAACACCATGGCGACGCCGCGCTCGGCCGGATCGTAGTCGGTGACGTCCTCGCCGCCAATCAGCACCTGTCCGGAGGTCGGCTCCTCGAGCCCCGATATGGTCCTGAGCAGCGTCGACTTTCCACAGCCCGAAGGCCCCACGAAAACGACGAACTCGCCGTCGGCCACCTCGAGGTCGACCCCACGCAGGACCTGGACCGCGCCGAAGCTCTTGTTGATACCACTGAGCCGCAGATCGGCCATGTTTCCTCCCTTTTGCGCTGCCCCGCGACTTGCTCATCGCTTTTTGAGGTACGCACCTCTTGCGGGGATGATATCGATTACATAGAGTTTCGCAAGCTGGGGCGGTGCGAGGAGAGCATCGCCGAGGCCGGGGTTCGTAATCTGCGCGGCCAAACGTGCGGTACGTACCTCAGGAGGAACAAGGGAGGACAACCATGAAGCGAATTGCGCTTGCCGCAATGCTCGGCCTGCTGGCCGTTGCACCCGTGGCCGCTCAGACGACAGTTAGCTATCTCAACATCGCATCCATCCCCGCCGAGGTGGAACTGATGAACCAGGCGGTGGCTGAATATGAGGCCGCCAATCCCGGCGTGAAAATCGAGCTGCCGTTCCTCGAGAACGAAGCGTTCAAGGCCAAGCTGACGACGCTGCTGCAGTCGAACGAAGCACCCGACGTGTTCCATTCGTGGGGCGGCGGCGTCTTCTACGAGCAGGCCAAGGCCGGCGTGCTGCGCCCGATCGAGGACGTTCTCACGCAGGAAGCCAGGGACGCGCAGGGCACGGCCGGCGTCGCGGCGTTCACGGCTCCGGACGGCCATATCTACGGCATCGCCCGCGACGTCGCCGAAGTCGTGCTCTGGTACAATAAGCCGCTGTTCGAGCAGGCCGGCGTCGATCCGGCGAGCCTCGAGACCTGGGACGGGTTCCTCGCCGCCGTGCAGAAGTTCAAGGATGCCGGCATTACCCCGCTGGCGCTCGGCGGCAAGGACAAGTGGCCGGCGCACTTCTGGTGGAGCAAGCTCGTCGTGCGGCTTGCCGGCCAGGACGGCTTCAACGCCGCTGCCGCCGGCGAAGGCGATGGTTTCGGCGGCGAAGACTTCATCAAGGCCGGTGAGTACTTCCTGCAACTCGCGGCGCTCGATCCGTGGCAGGAGGGCTTTGAGGCTGCGACGTATGGCGATGCCTCGGGTTACTTCGGCGACGGCAAGGCCGCCATGCACCTAATGGGTGACTGGGACTACGGCGTGATGAAGGACAACTCCGCCTCAAAGGCCGGCATCCCGGACGACCAGCTCGGCATCCTGCCATTCCCCACCATTGAGGGCGGCAAGGGTGATCCGACCGACACGCTGGGTGGTCTCTCCGGCTATCTCTTCAGCCGCAATGCCTCCGACGAAGCGGTGAAGTTCATCGAGTGGTACAATTCCGCTCCGGTGCAGAAGAGGTTCGCCGAGGCCGGGTTTTACATCCCGATTGCCAAGGGCGCCGCGGACACCATGACCAATCCCTTCAAGGTCCAGGTCGCCCAGAACATCGGCAATGCCCATTGGCATGCCTTGTTCTTCGATCAGGCGCTTGGGCCTGCAGTGGGTGGCGTCGTGAACGACGTCTCGGCAGAACTGGCCGCCAATGCGATCAGCGCCGAGGAAGCCGCCCAGCTCGTCAAGGAAGCGGTCGAAGACTCGAAATAAGCCCGTCGTGGCTTAGTCCGGTGGGGGTTTCTCCCATACCCCCGCCGGGCAATTGCGTTCATTTTCTTGTTTGGGGCAGCAACTGATGGCCGTCTTGGCAACGGGCGTTGAGGCAACCGCGCAGTCGGTCGCGAGACCGCGCCGCTACATGGATCGGCGGAGTCTTCTCCCGCTGCTCCTCTTTCTGCCGCCGTCGCTGATCCTCTTCACCGTCTTCGTCGTCCTGCCGATGATCGATGCGGCGACGTTCTCGTTCTTCGACTGGACGGGGTACGGCCCGATCACCGACTTCGTCGGCTTCGACAACTACGAGGACGTGCTGACCCACCGGAATTTCGGTACGGCGGTGCGCAACAGCCTCATCGTCGTCGCCATCTCGCTCGCCATCCAGCTGCCGCTGGCCCTTTGGGCCGCCATCGCGCTCAGCGAGCGCTCGATGAACGTCAATATCCTGAGGACACTGTTCTTCGTCCCCTACATGCTCGCCGAGATCGCCGCCGGCCTCATCTGGAAGTTCGTCTACGACGGCAACTACGGCCTCGTGCCCATCATCGGCGACACGCTCGGCACCAAACTGCCCTTCGTACTGGCGGACAAGCTCTGGGTGATCCCGGCCATCATGCTGGTGATCGTCTGGAAGTATTTCGGCTTCCACATGATGATCTATATCGCTGGCCTGCCATCGATCCCAAACGAGGTGATCGAGGCGGCCCGGCTCGATGGCGTCAGGAAGTGGCAGATTGTCCGCTACATCAAGATCCCGATGATCCGCTCAGCCATTGTCATCTCGGTGTTCTTCGCCATCACCGGCGCGCTGCAGCTCTTCGATCTGATCATCCCGCTCACCAACGGCGGACCGCAGAACTCGAGCCACACGATCGTGACCTTCCTCTACCAGTTCGGCATTTTGCGCATGAAGCTCGGCTTCGGCGGCGCGGTCAGCGTCATGCTGTTCATTGCCTGCGTGCTGGTCGCCATCGCCTATCGGCGCATCCTGTTCCGGACGGAGAACGCGTGATGGCCGCCAGATCCAAGGCCCGCCAGCCGATCATCTCGCCCATCCAGTGGCTCTCGCTGCTGGTGATCGCGGCCTTTATCGTCGTGCCGTTCTACACCACGGCGCTCGGCGGCTTCAAAGAGATCGGCGAGCTGCGCGTGAACCCATTCGGGCTACCGGCAAGCTGGGATCCGGTGCGCTTCACCGAAATCCTCTTCGGTCCCACTTACTTCCGCTCACTCGGCAACTCCCTGTTCATCGCCGTGGGCACCGTCGTACTCTCGACGCTCGTCGCTTCGATGACGGCGTTCGCCTTCGCGCATATCCGCTTCTTCGGCTCGAAATTCCTGATGAGCTACCTGCTGCTGGGGCTGCTCTTCCCGTCCGCCACCGCCATCCTGCCGCTCTTTATCAAGATGCGCGACCTGGGCCTGCTCGATAAGCATATCGGCATCATCATCGTGCAGGTGGCCTTCAGCCTTAGTTTCTCGATCCTCCTTTTTCACAACTTCTTCAAGGAGCTGCCGAAGGAGCTGATCGATGCCGCGCGCATGGATAATTGCGGCTATCTCCGCATCTACTGGTACGTCACCCTGCCGCTCAGCCTGCCGATCATCGCCACCGTCGGCGTCTTCAACTTCGTGGGCAGCTGGAACAGCTTCCTGCTGCCGCTGATCGCGCTCAATACCGACGCCAACTACACCTGGCCGCTCGGTATCATGCAGTTCCAGGGCCAATATGGGTCCGACTGGCCGCGCATCCTTGCCTATCTGACCCTGAGCATCATCCCGGCAATCGCGTTCTTCCTCCTCGCCCAGCGCTACATCATCTCCGGCCTCACGGGCGGTGCGGTGAAGGGGTAAGGCACTCCCATCGCACCCCATTGACGCCGCCCCATCCGCCAGAGTATCCACCGCCTCAGGACATCTAGCCCTAACGCTAGACTTTCGACCTGGGAGGGTCGCTCATGGCTGATATGCCCCTGACCGCGCCGGCGGTGAAACCGGCCAATCCGAATTTTTCGTCGGGCCCCTGTGCCAAGCGTCCTGGATGGACGGTGCAAGCGCTTGCCAATGCGCTGACCGGCCGATCGCACCGCGCCAAGCCGGCCAAGGCCCGCATCGAGAAGGCCATCGCGCTCACCCGCGAACTGCTCGAAGTGCCCGATACGCACCTCATCGGCATCGTCCCCGCATCCGATACCGGCGCCGTCGAAATGGCGCTCTGGGGCATGCTCGGCGCTCGGGGCGTCGACATGCTGACCTGGGAGTCGTTCGGCGAGGGCTGGGTGACCGACGTCACCAAGCAGTTGAAGCTCGATAATGTCCGCGTGCTGAAGGCCCCCTACGGCGAGCTGCCGAACCTTGCCGAAGTGAACTTCGACAACGACGTCGTCTTCACCTGGAACGGCACCACGTCGGGTGTGCGCGTACCCAACGCCGACTGGATCCCGGCCGACCGCAAGGGCCTCACCATCTGCGACGCGACCTCGGCGGCTTTCGCGCAGAACCTCGATTTTGCCAAGCTCGACGTCGTCACCTTCTCTTGGCAGAAGGCGCTGGGCGGCGAGGCCGCGCATGGCATCCTGATCCTCGGGCCGCGCGCCGTCGAACGGCTCGAAACCCATAAACCGGCCTGGCCGATGCCCAAGATCTTCCGCCTCACCAAGGGCGGCAAGCTCATGGCCGACGTCTTCGAGGGCGCCACCATCAACACCGTCTCGATGCTCTGCGTAGAGGATGCGGTGGATGCGATGGAGTGGGGCAAGACGGTCGGCGGCCTCAAGGGCATGCAGAAGCGGGCCGACGCCAACTTCAAGGCCATCGCCGACTGGGTGGCGAAGACCCCATGGGTCGATTTCCTCGCCAAGGACGAAGCCACCCGCTCAAACACCTCGGTCTGTCTCGTCATCTCCGACCCGGCGATCACCGCGCTCGACGACGACAAGCAGGCGGCGTTCGCCAAGGCCATCGTGTCGCGGCTCGACAAGGCCGGCGTCGCCTATGATATCGGCCACTATCGCGATGCGCCGACCGGCTTTCGCATCTGGTGCGGCTCGACCGTCGAGACCTCCGACCTGGTGGCGCTGACGCCGTGGCTCGACCACGCCTTCGCGCTCGAAAAGGCCGAGCTCGCCAAGGCCGCCTGACAAGCGAATAGCGAAGTAGCGAGTAGCCAATAGGGCTGCTCGCTGCGTTCGCACGTCGCTTCCCCTACTCGCTATTCGCTACTCACTATTCGCTCAACCCGGAGGGTTGCACATGCCCAAGGTTCTCGTTTCCGACAAACTTTCGAAGACTGCGGTCCAGATCTTCAAGGACAACGGCGTCGAGGTCGACTACCTGCCCGATCTCGGCAAGGACAAGGACAAGCTCTTCGAGGTCATCGGCCAGTACGATGGCCTCGCCATCCGCTCGGCGACCAAGGTCACCGAAAAGATCCTCAGCGCCGCCAAGAACCTCAAGGTCATCGGCCGGGCCGGCATCGGCGTCGACAATGTCGATATCCCGGCGGCCACCAAGAAGGGCGTGATCGTCATGAACACGCCGTTCGGCAATTCGATCACCACCGCCGAGCACGCCATCTCCCTGATGCTCTCGCTCGCCCGCCAGATCCCCGAGGCCGACGCCTCGACGCGCGCCGGCAAGTGGGAAAAGAACCGCTTCATGGGCGTCGAAGTCACCAACAAGGTGCTCGGCCTCATCGGCGCGGGCAATATCGGCTCGATCGTCGCCGACCGCGCGCAGGGCCTCAAGATGAAGGTCATCGCCTTCGACCCGTTCCTCACGCCCGAACGTGCGCAGGCGCTGGGGGTCGAGAAGGTCGAGCTCGACGAGCTCCTGAAGCGTGCCGACTTCATCACGCTGCACACGCCGCTCATCGACGCCACGCGCAACATCATCAATGCCGAAGCCATCGCCAAGATGAAGGACGGCGTGCGCATCATCAATTGCGCCCGCGGCGGCCTCGTCGACGAAGCCGCGCTGGCCGATGCGCTGAAGTCCGGCAAGGTCGCCGGCGCGGCCTTCGACGTCTTCGTCGAGGAGCCGGCGACCAGCAATGCGCTCTTCGAGCTGCCCAACTTCATCGCCACGCCGCACCTTGGTGCCTCGACCACCGAAGCGCAGGAGAACGTGGCGCTGCAGGTGGCCGAGCAGATTTCGGCTTACCTGATGAGCGGCGAAATCTCGAACGCGCTCAACTTCCCCTCGATTACGGCCGAGGAAGCGCCGCGCCTCACCCCGTGGGTAAAGCTGGCGGAGGCGCTCGGCTCCTTCGCCGGCCAGCTGACCGAGGATCCGATCGAAGGCATCCGCATTGAATACGAGGGCAATGTCGGACAGCTCAACACCAAGCCGATGACGGCGGCCGCGCTCAACGGCGTGCTGAAGCCGCAGATGCAGGAAGTCAACATGGTGTCGGCGCCGCAGATCGCCAAGGACCGCGGCATCAATGT
>DATCRS010000115.1:0-2102 GCA_036568845.1 Devosia sp.
CCCGCCGAGGCAGAGCGCGATCACATAGGGGATTGTCTGCGGCCCGATGCGGGCATAGGCGCCGCCCGCACCCAGCTGCGATGCGTCCCAGGCAATGATGAGCCCGAGCACCACGAGGCTCGCAGCGATGGCAAGCGCCGCCCGATCCGGGCGGCGCTGCTGGTTCATCGGAACCGTGCTCATTGCACGAGGCCGATTTCCTTGAGGATGGCCTCGGTGGCGCTGATCTCGGTGGCGAGCTGCGCCTTGAACTCCTCGGCCGGCAGGTAGGTGTTCATCCAGCCTTTGGTCTCGAGCGTCTTCTGCCAGCTGGCGGAATTGACCATCTTTTCGATGTCGGCGCTGATCGCAGCCACCTGCTCGGCGCTGAGGCCGGGACCGGCCCAGACGCCACGCCAGTTCTGCACGCTCAGATCAATCCCGCCTTCCTTGAAGGTCGGCGCATCGACAATCGCGATCCGCTCGGGCGCCGAGACGCCGAGGACGCGCAGCGCACCGGCTTCGACCTGGGCCTGGAACTCGCCATAGCCCGAGATGCCGACGGTGACCTGGCTGCCGAGCACGGCCGCCAGCGCCTCGCCACCGCCCGAATAGGCGATGTAGTTGACGAGCTTGGGATCGACCCCGGCCGTCTTGGCGAAGAGCCCGGCAGTGATGTGGTCAGTGCCACCGGCCGAACCGCCGGCCCAGGACACCGAGCCCGGATCGGCCTTGAGCTTCTCGACGAGGCCGGCGAGGTCCTGGATGTCGGACGAAGCCGGCACGACGATCACTTCGTACTCGCCGGTGAGGCGGGCGATGGGCGTGACGGCATCGAGTGTCACCGGCGCCTTGTTGGTGAGGATGGCGCCGACCATCACATAGCCGCCGACGATCAGCCGGCTCGGATCGCCATTGGCCTCCTGCGCGAATTGCGCGAGGCCGATGGTGCCACCGGCGCCCGGGACATTGACGACCTGCACATTGCCCGAGATGCCCTCGGCCGTCATGGCCTCCTGCATGGACCGGGCGGTCTGGTCCCAGCCGCCGCCGGGCGCTGCCGGTGCCATGATAGTGTAGTCTGCCGCCATTGCCGAAAGCGGCAGGGCGATTGCGCCGGCCAGCATGGCCTTGGCGATGAAATGCTTCATGGTCGTCTCCTCCGTGGCGGCTGATGCCGCCGCAACCTCCGGGAGCTCGACCCCATGCAACCGTGCCGCCGCGCGTGGCGCGACGACGGTTTGCCGGCTGGTGGGGTCCTCCCAGACTCCTCAACCGGAGACGTTGCTCCGGCTATTGGCAGCCAAGCACAGGAAGCTGACGCCAACCTGTCGGAACTACTGAATCAGCGCCTCGTTCCATCGGCGGATGAGGCGTGCCCGCTTCACCTGATCGAGATAGACCATGAGCCCGGGACTGACAGGCGTCGGCCGGAGCTGGTTGCCGAGCGCCTGCTGCATCGCATTGGCGGTATTGGTGCCCTTGACGGTGGGGTTGAGCGCCGCGATCTGCAGCTGCTCGGCCATGATCGTTTGCCCCTCGGCCGACATGAAGAACTCGAGGAACGCCCGCCCCAGCTCCGGCTCGACCGCGGCGGTCGGCACCAGCCCGATGCGCGAGGTGACGATGGTGTAGTCGGCAGGCAGGATGATGCCGAGATCCGGGTTGCGGGCAGCCGCTTCGGCTGCATAGGAGCCCAGGATATTGTAGCCGAAGACGAACTGTCCGCTCGCTACCCGGTCGACGATGGCGGAGGTGGTGGAATAGAGTTTCACCCCGGCTGCCCCCATGGCGTCGACGAGGGTCCAGAGATCGGCATACTGCTCCTGGTCGCGCGAGAAGAACATGAAGCCGACCCCGGACCGGTCGATGTCGTAGGTGCCGATCCGGCCATAGACCTTGTCGGCATTGTCGCGGAGATAGTCGATGAGCTCCGCCCGCGTGGCGGGCGGCTTCATGCCCGCAAAGCTCGGCTTGTGGTAGATGAAGACCGCCGGCTCATAGGTGAGCGCATAGGCCGTATTGCGCCAGTTGGCCCAGCGCGGCCAGGTGCCCGAAAGCGCCACCGGACTCTCCTGCGCATAGCCGTCATTGGCCAGCTTCACCTGCAGGTCCATCGAGGA
>DATCRS010000116.1:0-7696 GCA_036568845.1 Devosia sp.
CGGCATGAAGTAGATGGCGCGGAAGAGGTTGATGCCCTTGAGGCGCTGGTTGATGAGCAGCGCCAAAACGAGCGCCAGACCCGCCTGTACCGGCGCGACGACAATGACGAAGATGAAGGTGTTGACGATCGCCTTCATGAAGACGACGTCGCGAGCCAGCACATAGGTGCGGCTGTCGCCCTGCTGGAAGCTGAACCACTCGCGCATGCCGTCGTACTGCGGGTAGTCGGGGTTCTTGCGCGTGTAGGTGCGCAGCGAGGGATATTTCGCCGCGCCGGTCTCGTCGCGCTGGATCGCGCCGGCAGCGTCGCGCTCGGGTTCGAGCGTCAGGACGCCGATGCCGAGCAGGGACTCATAGTTGCTGAGGCCGATGAACTGGGTCGGATTGGGTGAGATCAGCCGCTGGTTGGTGAAGCTCAGGATGATGGCGAACAGGAACGGAAGGACGATGAACATCGCCATCAGGAAGGCGGCGGGCCCCGCCATCAGCCATCCGGTCCGGTTCGAGCGCGTGAATTTCGAAGCCATGCTGACCTCGCAAGGAGCGAAGGGAGACGTGGGACCCCAGCCGTGGCCGGGGTCCCTCCTAGAGCCAGAGGGGAGGGAGGACTCTAGAAGCCGTACTTGCCGTTCTTTTCGATGTCGGCATCGATCTCGTCGACGGCCGCATCGAGCGTGTCCGAGACATCGGCGCCGTTGGCGATGTCGGCGAGCGCCTTCTCGAACACCTTGGCCGCCACGACATAGCCGGGGGTCACGGGGCGGACGAGCGCCTGCTTGGCCGAGAGATCGAAGAACACGGCAAGCTTGCCGCCTTCCTTGTAGTTCTCCGTCATGGCCGCAGCCGATGCCGTCGCGGGGATCAGGCCGATGCCGTCCGAGAACGCGGCGAGGTACTTGTCCTGCAGCGCAAACTCGATGAACTGCGCTGCCCCTTCGGGATGGGCCGACTTGGCCGAGACGCCGAACTGCCAGGAGGCAGCACCGATCTTCGGACCATGGCCGAAGTCGGGGGCGGGGAGGAACAGCACATCGTCATAGGCCGCCAGCGTGCCGAGCGCCGCCCAGTTGCCGTTCCACGAAAAGGCGTACTTGCCGCTGTTGAAGCCGCCATCGCGATCCGCAGGGTCCTGCGCGGCCTGCGCATAGCCGTCCTTGAACAGGCCCTGCCACCAGTTGCCGAACTCGACCGCCGCCTCGCCGTTCAGCACACCCTCGGCGGTGGTGTAGGTCGAGCGATCGACGATGTCGCCACCAAAGCTCTGGAGGAAGGGCGAGAAGGCATAGGGATACCACTCGCCCGTCCAGGCCATGCCGGGATCGAACGCAAACTCGTACTTGCCCGAGGCCTTGGCCTTGGCGAGCGCGTCCATGAACTCGTCCTTGGTCCAGGGCTGGTCGAGCGTCGGGACGCGCAGCCCGAGCTCATCGAGCGTGGACTGGCGGGTGACCAGCGCCACGGCCGCGTCCCAGAGGCCGATCGAATAGAGCTGGCCGTTCCACACACCCTTGGTGCCGGGCAGGAAGTTGGCGATCTTGCTCTCGTCGATCTTGAGCGGCTGCATGTAGCCGGCCCAGGCCCAGTTCGGCATCACCGGACCGTCGACATCGAGGATGTCGGGCAGGTTGCCGGCCAGCGCGCCGGCGACGACGCTGTCATTATAGGCCGCCTGCGGGAAGCTCTGCAGCTCGACCTTCCAGTCGGACTGGCTGGCGTTGAAATCGGAGATGATCTGGTTGACCAGCTTCTGCTCAACGTCGTTGCCGGCGCCGTGGTACCACATGGTGAGCGTGGTCTGCGCCATCGCGCCGCTGGATAGCGCCGTGCCGAGCAGCGCGGCACCTGCCAAGAGCATGAATTTGTTCATCGTCTAGTCCTCCCTGACGAGTTTGAGTTGTGAAACATTGGGCGAGCGCCGCTCGGTGACCGAGCCGCGCCAGTGGACCGGGCCGGCAACGATGTCGGGGCCGGCATCCTCGCGGCCTTCGCCGGAGATCAGTTCCAGGAGGCGCTCCGCCGCGCGGACGCCCATGGCGGTATAGGGAAGCTCCACCGTGGTCAGCGGCGGCAGCAGCGTTTCGGCGATGAGCCGATAGTTGTCGTAACCGGCCACCGAGATATCCTCGGGCAGCCGCATGCCGCGCGAGCGCAGGATGCCGTAGACCTTGAGCGCCTGCCGGTCGTTGCCGCAGCAGAACACCGTCGGCGGATTGGGCAGGCGAAGGATGCGGTCGATCGCCGCCCACAGCACCTGCGTCTCGCCCTCTGGGCTATCCAGCTCGCCGCGCTGCACGAGGGCGGGGTCGTAAGGGATACCGGCTTCGGCCAGAGCGTCGCGGTAGCCGGCCTTGCGCAGGCTCGTCGCGACGATTTCTTCCCTCAGCGTCAGATAGGCGATGCGCTCGTGCCCGGCGGCGATGAGGCGCGCCACGAGGTCGTGCTGGCCGCGCCGGTCATCCGGCACAACGGCGGGCGTACCGGCATCGTCGAAACAGTTGGTGAGCACCAGTGGTGTGTCGTCCGTCACCGGCGGCAAGCTCACCTTCTGGTGGTACTCGGCGACGTAGATCAGGCCTTCGACCCGATGCTCGAGAAAGGTCTTGATGAGGTCGGGCACACGCTCGCGGCTGCCGCCTGTATCGGCAATCATCAAGGTCTTGCCGCTCGGTCCGATGATGTGCTGGATACCGCGCACCAGCAGCAATTCGGGCAGACCTGCCGGCTGTTCCGGCTCGGAGGTAACCGAGATGGCACCCGTGATCACGCCGATCAGTCCGGACTTGTTGGACCGCATCATGCGGGCCGCGTTCGACGGAACATAGCCCAGCGCGGCAATCGCAGCGTTGACGGCGTCGCGCGTTTCCTTGCCCACCGGCGCATCGCCATTGAGCACCCGGCTCACCGTCTTGGGCGAAACCTTCGCGGCCTTCGCCACGTCGTAAATCGTCGCCACCGAGCTCCTCCTCATCGTCACGCCGGCTTGTGACACCGATGTCATGACACCGATGTCATTATTGGGAACGGATGTACGAGTCAAGTCGGTCTGGAGAGAATGCGACCCCGATGGCGCAGCCGGTTTGCGGGGGACTTCGCGCTGGCCGCAGGCAAGATCGCTCAGGTGGAGCGATTGTCACGCTCTTTGACATCCCCCGGAGGGTCTTGGCCCAACCGGTGCATCAGTCATGCGCGGCTCAGCCGGCGGCATGCCGCCGGCCCATGTCGCAACCGACCAGCTTCGACCGCTAGCGCAGCAGTTGCTCGCGCGTCGGGTCGGCGTCGATCTCGATGCCTCGGAGCGATGTCAGCACCGCCTCGCAGGCCTCTTCGATCTCGCTCACGTCGAGATCGGTCGGGGCGCCGGGCTCGGTGAGCCAGCGGCGAAACGCCTCCCGTTCTTCCTGTACAACGTCGATGAGCACGGCTGCTGCTGCCCCGGTTGCCCTGGTGGACGCTCCGCGCATCTGCTGGCGCTGGAGGTCGGCAAGCAGGCGTTCTGCCTCACCTTGCCAATAGGGGATCTTTCTTGCGATCGATCGCTCATTCTCCGGCTGCCGGAGAATGAGCCGAATCTGCTCCTTCGAATGCATGTGCCCTCACAATACCCGCCTCAACGTGTTCAGACGTTATTCATGCGACAGGCGGAAGTTGGGCACCTCGGTGGCGGAATAGTGAAGAGTAACTTGTTTCACATCAGCGCGTCGCGCGCCTCCGCGATCACATTCTGCAGCAGAATCTGAGCGCTAGCCGGCGTTGAGGTCTCGACATAGACCCGCAGTTCCGGTGCATTTCCACTTAGCCGCAAATGCAATGAATTTCCGTCGTCCAGCATGAACTTCGCGCCATCCACGGTCTGAATTTCTGCTGTATTCTTAAGCGCTTGCAGCCGATGTGGCGTGGCCACGAGGCCATCGATCCACTGCGCACTGCGCACCGTATCCACATCGGAGATTCGCCCCGTCGCCTTCGCCCGCGCCGGCAGTTCCGCTACCAGATCGGCCACCGGGACGCCGGCCTCGGCCGCCGCGCTGAGCACGGCGACAATCGGCAGCACGGCATCGCGCGTCGGCAGTGCCGGCACCAGTCGATCCCGCCACAGATGCACGCCCTCGGTCAGGAACCCGCCGTTGCCCTCGAATCCGGCGACAGCGCTACCCTCGGCCGCTAGGGTGTTCATGGCCTCGATCACATACGGGGAGCCGATTCGCGTGCGCGACACGGTATCGAAGAACCTCGATCCCTCCACTGCCGAGGTCGAACTCACCGGCGTTACCACACGGGTGAAGCCGAGAAACCGCGCCGCCAGGATACCGAGGCTGTCGCCCAGCACCTGCTGCCCGTCGCGATCGATCACCAGCGGCCGGTCGCCGTCGCCGTCAGTGGAGACGATGGCGTCGAACGCGCCGGCCTGCAGCCACGTCTTGGCCATGTCGAGATAGCCGGCAGCCACCGCTTCGGTGTCCACCGCGACGAACTCGGCGCTGCGCCGTGTAACGGTGCACTGAGCGCCGAGCGATTGCAGGATGTCGACGAGGAGATCGCGGCCCACTGCGCTGTGCTGGTCGATGCCGAGCCGCAGGCCGGCCAGCGCCCTGCTGCCGAACAGTTCCGCATAGCTCCGGACATATTCGCGGGCCACGTCGGCCGTAAGCGGTGGGGGCGTCAGCGGCTGCAGCTCGGGATGGTTCGCGTCGAGCAATGCCTTGATCGGCGCTTCGTCCGCCTTCGCCAGCTCGCCGTCCGGACGGTAGAACTTGATGCCGTTGTGTTCGGGCGGATTGTGGCTGGCGGTGATCATCAGCGCCGGCAGCCGGCGATTGAGGGCATAGCGCGCGAGGGCGGGGGTCGGGACCGGGCCGGCATTGATCACCCCCAGTCCCCGCGCGGCCACCGCTTCGGCGCAGTAGAGTGCGATGGCAAAACTGGTGTCGCGCAGGTCGAAGCCGATGCAGACCGTCTCCAGCCTTTCGCCCCGCTCCTCGAGCATGGCAAGGAACGCGCCGACATAGGCGTGGCAGGTCATCCGATCGAGATCCTTGCCGAGACCCCTGAGACCACTGGTACCGAACTTGAGTTCCACAGGGGCACGCGACATCGTCTTCTCCTTGATCATCGTTCAGATCGAGCTCGAGCTTGGCGTTTCGGCGGTCGCGTCATCGTCGAGATAGCGGACCGGGATCTCCCAGATCACCGCCTTGACGTCGATCGTGCCGGCCTCGAGCTTTTCCATGAAGCTGCGCATCGGCACGATGGGGCCATGACCCTCCTGGGCATAATTGACCACGTCAGCCCCGAGTGCCCCCTTGAGCTGCGGTTCGAAGCTCCAGATCTTCACCGCGCTGTAGCTGGTGCCGACCAGCGCAATTTCGGGCGCGACCGCATCGGTGCCTTCGCCGAGGAAATCGTCCACCGAGCCGCTCGCGGCAGTGGCGACCACCGGCGTCACCGATTGGTCGGTCGCGGGCAGCAGGCCGCCGAAGGGACCCAGATCGATGAATCGTTTGAGGTCACCGTCATGCTCCATCGGCGCCTCGGGCTTCAGCTGGAACTCTGCCGCGGTGACGGCAGAGCGAGCCGGGAAATCCTTCGCCAATGCCGTCGCGACGACACCGGCGCCGTTTACGCTCCAGTGCGTATCGGTTGGGAAGAAAACCGGGCCCGCCTTGCTCGCCTGCTCCAGGGGTACGCGCAGATCCGGCACTGTTGCGCCTGTCTCGAGCAGCGCATCCCGGATGCGTTCGTACTTGCCCTGATGCGCCGCGGGTCGCGGCCGCAGCAGATGGTCGGCATAGATGTCGGCCTTTTCCGGCAGCAACGCGATCTCCAGCGCGATGCCGCGTACCCGCAGCGTCTCGGCGACCTCGCCGACATAGGCCAGGTTGGCCTCGAGATTAGCGTCCGATTCGGGGGTCCAGTCGTACTCCTCGGCGCTAAAGAGCCACCCCGCCTCGCCGACCACCACGCCCTTCCGGCCCTCGCCGAACAGCGAGTAGGTGAGGGCGTTGAGCACAGCGCCCGAGGGCTTGCGGATCGGCAGCTCGTCCTCATAGCTCGACTCGATCGTGGCGGTAATCTTGCCGTCAATGTACTGGCCGGCGGGGAGCGGCCTGGTCACCGTTTCGCGCAGTTCCGGGGTGACGAAAACGTAGCCGCTCATGCCGGCGCCTCCGACCAGGAGGGCGATCATCACCACGCCATTGAACAAGGCCGTTGCCTTTTGCATCTGAGTTCTCCTCAGAACTGGAAGTAGAGAAAGGGAGAGTCGCTCTCGGCGACGAGCTTGCCGATGGCGAGGACCCCGAAGACGCTCGCCGCCAGCGAGAGATAAGCGACGCGGCGGGTCGCCACATCGACCGCGTGGCCGACTGCTGCCTTGGCGTCGAACCACGGTTCGATTGCGCAGACCGCGATTCCGAGCGCCACGCCGAACAGCGAGAGTCCGGAGATCTGCCAGGCATAGAGATCGCGCACCGCAAATCCCTGCAAGCCAAGCATGCCCTCATACATGTCGAGCGCGTTGCCCACGTCATGGGCGCGGAACAGCACCCAGCCGACTGCAACGAAGAGCATCGTCATCGCCCATGCCCAGATCGGCCGCCGCTCGTTGCCCTTGATCCCGAGCGCGCGCTCGACCGCCAGCAGGCCGCCATGCCAGGCGCCCCAGATCACGAAGGTCCAGTTCGCACCATGCCAGATGCCGCCCAGCAGCATTGTGAGAAAGAGGTTCACATAGGTCCGCGCCGTGCCTTTGCGGTTGCCGCCCAGCGGAATGTAGAGGTAGTCGCGCAGCCAGGTCGAAAGGCTGATGTGCCAGCGCCGCCAGAACTCGGTGATCGAGCGCGAGATGTAGGGATAGTTGAAGTTCTCGATGAACCGGAACCCCATCATCAGCCCCAGCCCAATGGCCATGCTCGAATAGCCCGAGAAGTCGAAATAGAGCTGGATGGCGTAGGCGATGCAGCCCAACCACGATTCGAGGAAGGTCGGGTTCGGCGCAGAGAAGAACATATCGGCGATGGGCGCCGCCGTGTCGGCGATCAGCACCTTGCGCGCAAGGCCCTGCATGAACCGGGTCGCGCCTTCGCCGAACTTCTCGAAGGTGTGCGTCCGATAGGTGAACTGGTCTTCCAGGTCCTTGTAGCGCAGCACGGGACCGGCCACGAGCTGCGGGAACAGAGCTTGGAAGGCTGCGAAGTCGATCAGGCTGCCGCCGTGCTTGGCGTCACCGCGATAGAGATCCACCAGGTAGCTGATCGCCTGAAAGACGAAGAACGAGATGCCGACCGGAAGGATCACGCCCTCGAACAGCGGCGAGAGCGGCGCGCCGCCGAGAAACGCATCCGAGAAACTCGAGGCAAAGAAGTTCGAATACTTGAAGTAGCCCAGCACGGAGAGATTGCCGGCGACCGCCAGAAATAGCCAGCGCTTGGCGATCTGCCGGGAGGAGGCGGTGACGATCCTGTGCCCCAGAACATAGCTCCAGACGGTCGTTCCGACCAACAGCGTCAGGAAATCCAGCCGCCACCAGCCGTAGAACGCGTATGAGCCGGCGAGGATCGTGAGGTTTCGCCACCGCGCGGGCACGATGTAGTACACGCCCAGAAACAGCGGCAGGAATACGAAGAGAAATATTGAGGACGAGAAAACCATCTGGCATCTCCTGGCTGTGATCGGCGGAGGTCGTGATCGGCGCGGCCC
>DATCRS010000117.1:0-17942 GCA_036568845.1 Devosia sp.
TGCCATCACATTCCGGCCGACGAAGCCAGTTAGCGCACACCCAAACCCGGCAACCATCACCCAGTGCCCAAGACCCGGTTCGA
Source organism: Devosia sp. (assembly GCA_036568845.1). Classification (GTDB taxonomy): domain Bacteria; phylum Pseudomonadota; class Alphaproteobacteria; order Rhizobiales; family Devosiaceae; genus Devosia_A. The sequence continues at coordinate 84 of DATCRS010000117.1, forward strand.
AGATGGAGCCGTCATAGGGATGTATGCCCAGCCGGTGCAGCGCGGCCCACATGAACACAGCTCCGAATGCGCCACCGGCGAAGAAGATGGCGGCGACAACCAGACGGTTCAGCAGGCTTGCGAACAATGCGGGCATTCCTGCCAGTTTACTCAAAAGCAGTCCTTGATCGACGACGGTTCCTGGCCGAAATGAGGCGCGAGTACCTTCAGGCCGCTAGGGCTTGCCGGATGTAAGGATTGCACGCACCTGCCGGTACTCTTCAAGCCTCGCAAAGTCGTTCTGGGTGGGATTGGCGATGCGCGAGATGTCGAGATTCTCCGCGTTGTCGGCGAGCTTCACCACCCGGGCCAGCACGTTGGCGGCCGCACGGTGAGCTGCTTCGATCCTCGTTTCGCCAGGCCGTTTGGTTAATGCCTCGACAGCGGAAACGACTTCGTCCGGAAATCCCTCAGCGGATAGCGCCTCGAGCGACACGTCACTGTCTTCGACCACGTCATGCAGCACTGCTGCCATCCGCTCAAATTCTGTGGTGACTCGCAGCATCACCCGCAAGGGATGCAGGATGTAGGGCTGACCGCCCTTGTCCTTCTGACCGGCATGTGCCGCGGCCGCAATGGCGATTGCTCGTTCGAGGGTGGACATGCCCTCGATTCTGGCATGTGGAAGCACAAGCGGCGTCGCCCGTAAGCCGTCGGACCTCAGCAGCTCCTTTTGGCCGCCAGTTGCCCGAAGGCCTACGGTTCGATCGTACCGCTGCCGACCCGAACAATAAATATTTCGTCGAGATCGCCCGAAGTCGACCCCGAACGGCATGTCGCCGCGTTCAACACATCAGACACTGTGAAATGGAGACGACATGCCTGTCCTTTCGAAGCGACGCCTGAGCGCCGCCGTTGCAGCCGCGGCGATGACCGTCAATGCGCAGGCCTGCGAGCCGGTGTTCCATGTGCCTCGCGGCTTCGAGGTGCAGCAACCGCGCGACGTGAGCGCCAGCGCGGCGGCGACGCTGCACCTGCCGGCCAATGCACGCGGGGCCGTCTATACGAACTTCGTCGACGGGCGAGCGCGACGGCCTGCGGTCGCGGCATTCCGCCTAGTCGACCGCACGACGGGTCGGCGGCAGCGCGTACGAATCGCCGAGCCAGCCGGCGGGTCGGACTACGGGGGCGTCTACCTTGTTGAGCCGGTCGGCGGCTTCGTCGTGGGGCACGTCTACAGTCCGAGCCAACTGGACGCTGCTACGGCGAAGACCATCACTGCCGGCAAGATCAGTACAACTCTCAGTTCCGGATTTGCCATGGTGCGATGAAGTTAGATGCGGCGCCTGTTGCGGCCAATTCTCCAACACGAAAGCCGTCATGGGTGACAGGCCGCTCGTGGCCGCGTCCAGTCCAACCCCGCTTGGCGGCCTGCGGCGAAGGCAAGGCCTCGGCCAACGTGACCCTGAGATGGTCGGTCGCGGTCAGTGCAGCGGCACGAGCGTCTTCGACGGATAGCGACTTTCGCTGAAGCGCCGAAAGTTCATTGGCAGCACTTTCCAACACAGGCACGAGGTGGTCGCCCCTCAGTGCCACTGCAGTTGCATACGCCAGCGCGCAAACGTCAGCAATGCCCGCCTCACCGTCGAACAGGCGATCCAGGGCATCCAACTGATTGTTCAGCAATTCCGGGCGAATCGACGTCACCTTCTCGCTCCTAAGCAGACTCGGGCGGACGGCAGTTCCTGGCCGGCTTGCGACCCAGCCGGCTGAGGCGCGAGCGGTCGAGGGCCTACGACACGGGGTCGACCGCTCTGAGCAGCGTAGCTGACCGCGGTCGGCGCAGGCGACCAGGCCGGCACCGACCCAGTGGCGACATGAGCGCTTTCAATCTTGTCGCCCGGAAGCAGTCGCTCTAGGCCCGGCGCCCATCCCATTGGTTACGCCAGACTGTCCGCGTATCGGCGAATGGCGGACCCTCCTGTCGCCATGGATAGGAACTCGGAGCCGGGGCAGTTCGACGGTTGCGTAGAATTGACGCCTTGCGCTCCGGGGGAGTGCCAGTCTGGAGATCCTGTGTTCAAAAAGGCAATCATCGCGGCGGGCATCGGCCTTGCGCTGTCCAGCCTGCTGTCGGCATGTGGCGGAGGGGGCGACAGCGGTCCGACCTTCACCATCGCCTTCGATTCGCCCAGTTACTCGAGGGAGGCATTCCACGGCCAGCAACTGACCGGGACCTCCGATCCTGGCGTCGCCGGGACAGTGACCGGCAGCACAGACGGGCAGGTCTACGTCATGGTGCTCGACTCCGGCACAGCCTTTGGTGCCCAGCAAGTGGACGTCGACACCTGGACCGGCACGCGTTTCCACGCTACGCTGCAGCCCAACACCGCGTTGGCCGCAGGCACCTACAACGGCAAGTTGCAGGTCCTGATCTGTCGGGACAGCGCCTGTACGTCGCGCTACAACGTGCAGGGCGGGACGCTTCCGTACACGGTCGTTATCGATCCCCGCATCCAAGTTGAGGCGTACGTGAACGGCGTCGACCTGGGCGATCTGGGCGCCGGCCCGCTTCACGCCGGCACCGTGCCGGCGAACAGCACCCTTGAGCTCAAGAGCACCAGTCCGATCAACTCGGTCAACTTCTCGTCTGGGCCGGGCGAACTCTATGTCGCGGTCGACCCGAGCTCGACGAAGAACGACTACAAGGCGACGGTAACGGTGCCGAACGGCACCTACTACTTCGACCTGGCGCTCTGGACCGTGAGTGGGGCACAAGCCAGCAACATCCTGGACCTGACCGTCGCGCATTGACCGGCACGGCGGTGCGCCCATCCGCATGCGAGGGCTGCCGCGGGCGAACTGGCGCATCCGAAAGGTGTCGTTCACCACAGTCCGCTTGCGGCCGACTTGCGACCCGGCGACCGCCGGCTTGGCGCCCGACGCTGGCCAATCGCCGATCGACTGCTGAGCGCAGCATAGCCGACATGCGTCGGCGTCGACGATCAGGCTGAGGCCGACCCAAAGGCGAAGTTCGCGTGATCGATCTCGACGCCCGAAACCGGACATCGGGAACGTCAGGCATTTGCCTCTTGCGGTCGACCATTCCGGCCCTTTGGGCCTGACCTTGGAGGTCGCCTTGGCAGCGCCTGCTGCCTTTCTGATTCTGACATCGGGTGGCCGCTTTCGGCCCGTGAACTGACGTTTGAGCGCCTCGCAAGCTCGCAAGCAACGCAATGACTCAGTCAACGTGAACCGGTTCGCCGCTTCAGACAACGGACGATGCCGGCACGCTATTGGGTAGAACACGTCGTACGCCTCAGTGGCGTCTGGATAGCGGCGGCCACCGACCATCGCGAATCAAAGTTGATGGCGTTGTGCTTCAGCTCGCAATGATCGAATCGAGGATGGCAGGAGCATCGGGCGCCGGACGCTGCATGCGCCGGATTTGCTCGGCGATCAGCGACTCCTTGCAATGGAATGTTGGCAACCAAGTATCGACATCGTCGCTCGCTCCAAGGTCATGAAGCGCTTCGGGCGAAATGAAAAGCAGGTAGACGAAAACACCTTCACTCACCGTCGCGGCAACGCCCCGCACAGCCTGAGAGACGTGCACATCGAGGAATGACAGCTTCATTGGCAAGCTCGAAATGGGTTGTGGGCCCATTTTGATTCTCACTTGCGCGCGAAGGGATTGGATCTTCTGTTGCGCAGACGCGCTGAACGAGCGCTCAGACTGTGCCCCACACCATCACCACCGCTCACGCCAGCCGATGAGCTCGGGGCTTATCTCGTCTGAGCGCCCGGGCGCTCTGGCACATTCCGTGCTGGTCAAGTCCTGATCTCCGAGTAACGCACAACAAGGTCGAGTTCGCATGCTCACCGGCCACTACGAAGCGCCTCTCGTGATGCTGTCCGTGCTGGTGGCGATCTTCGCCTCGTACACCGCACTCATGCTGGCGGAGCGCGTCCGGGGCTCGCGAGGCATGGTCCTCCCATGGATTGCCGGCGGGGCCTTTGCAATGGGCACCGGAATCTGGGGCATGCACTTCATCGGCATGCTGGCGTTCCGGCTGCCCATCGCGCTGGGCTACGACCTGGGCATCACGCTTGCGTCCTGGCTGCTGCCGATCGCCGTCTCGGCGGTCGCCCTCCGTCAGCTCGGCCGGGAACGACTGTCTCCTTCGCAGCTTGCTCGCTCGGGCGCCCTCCTGGGTATCGGCATCAATGCCATGCACTACGTCGGCATGGCGGCGATGCGAATGAATCCGCCCATCGCGTACGACCCGGCCTTGGTCGCCGCCTCCGTCGTCATTGCGGTTGCCGCCGCCACCGCCGCGCTCTGGATCGTCTTTCGGCTGCGGGTGAGCGCGTCACCCAGGGTCCACCTGTACCGGGCCGCCGCGGCGGTTGTCATGGGATTCGCAATCGTGGGTATGCACTACACCGGCATGACGGCGGCCAACTTCCCTCGAGACAGCGTCTGTCGCGCAGCCGCCGGCCAATTCACGACGGCACAGCTGTCCGCCCTCGTCGTGCTGGGCACGGTCGCCGTACTGGCCGTGGCTTTGCTGACCGCGATCTACGACGCGCAGTTGCAGGCAAGAACGACCGTCCTGACCATGTCGCAGGAAACTGCCCGGGAGCGCCAGAAACTGCTGGAGAGCGAACAGGCGCTACGGCTGGAGGCCGAGCGGCTGAACACGCTCAAGGACGAATTCCTCGCGACCCTGTCGCACGAGTTGCGCACGCCGCTGAACGCCATCCTCGGCTGGGCCCACGTGCTCAGGACCCGGCGCGACGAGGCGATGGTCGAGAAGGCCGTGCAGACCATCGAACGCAATGCCCGGCTGCAAGCCCGATTGATTGACGACCTGCTCGACATGAGCCGCATCGTGTCCGGCCGAGTACGCATCGAGCCCCAGGTGATCCAGGCACAGCCTGTCGTGGAGGCCGCGGTCGAAGCCGCCCGGCCCGCGGCGCTGTTCAAGCAGATCGACCTGGTGACGGACATTGATCCTTCGTGCGGATCGGTGTGGGCCGATGCCGCTCGCTTGCAGCAGGTGATGTGGAACCTGCTCACCAATGCCACGAAGTTTACGCCGGCTCATGGCAAGGTGTCTGTCACCTTGCGCTGCGAGGACGATCAACTGCTGATCGAAGTGCAGGATACCGGCATCGGCATCTCACCCGACTTCCTTCCGCACGCGTTCGAGCGCTTCCGGCAGGCCGACGCCTCGACCACCCGAATCCACGGCGGCTTGGGGCTTGGACTGGCGATCTGCCACCAGCTCGTCACGCTGCACGGTGGAACGATCGGGGCCTCGAGCGAAGGCGTTGGCAAAGGGACGACCGTTTCTGTCCGGCTGCCACTGGCCAAATCGGAAGGCACACAGGCCGTTCGGCCGGCTTCGGCGCCGGATCCCGAGTCCCGCGAGCGCGTTGCGGCCCTCCATTCCCTCGCCGGTTTGAAGGTGCTCGTCATCGATGACCAAGCCGATGCCCGCGAACTGCTGGAAGGCGTTCTGGCTGGCCACGGCGCTGAAGTGGAGACGGCGGCGAGCGCCCACGAGGCGCTCGACGTGATGGTGAGCCGCGTGCCGGATGTCCTGGTCAGCGACATCGGGATGCCAGGGGTCGACGGCTTCGAGTTGATCCGCCGGGTGCGCGGCAACGCGGATGAGCGACTCGCCAACCTGAAGGCCGTCGCCTTGACAGCTTTCGCGCGGGCCGACGATGAGGCCAAGGCGTTGGCATCGGGCTTCAACGCGTTCTTCCGCAAGCCGGTCGAGGTCGCCGACCTGGTGTCGCACCTGGCCCGGATCCAGGTGCCCGCCAATCACCGAACTGCTGGTCAGCGCAGCCCGGCCACCGGGGCGGTGTAAGTCGCGTTGCTTGCGGCGTCAGGCCAGCGAGCCTGGCGGCAGATCGGCCTGGTCGCGGAGTGCCGCAATGCGATAGGTGAGCTGTTGCGCATGCTCGCGGCCGACGTCCTCGCCGTGATGCGCCGCTTCCACCTGGTCGACCAGGTCGAGGCGGTCGACCATCAGGCTGTACCAGCGGTCATGGATTCGTTGCCGCACGACTTCGTCGCAGAGGATGCGCATGTCATGGTGCCGGTTGTCCGCGCGGATCTGGATCAGCAGGTCTTCGACCTCTGCATCCACGCCTTCGATCACTTGGAAGAAATGGCGCCCGGTGTAGGCCAGGACGCCCGACAGGTCGTGCCGTCGGTGCAGGACTTCCGCCAGGCCCAGGATCTGACGGACATCGGTCGCAGGCAGATCCGCATCGGCGCGGCTGATGTAGGTGATTCGCCGATATTGCATCGCATTCGACGGAGCCATCAGGAGCCCCGTCCAGCGGCCGCTTCCGTTTGCTGACGCTCGGCGGCCATCAGATACGAACGCCCCGAGTCCGTCAACGTGGCGTCCAGACGCCCGCAGATCTCCACGAGCCCGAACGTGCGCAGGAATGCGAGCTCGCTGAGCAAGTTCGGGATGAACGGAACTCCGGACAGCTCGACACCATCGCGCAGCCGGCGCAAGACGTCCAGCTGCGCTGTCGTCAACGCATCTGCCATGGGACCCTCGACAATCTGACTCTTGGGCACCCTACGAGGAGCGCCCGTTCTTTTGTGCGCCACTTCGACGCTGATCAGAAGATACACCGCCCGGACCGCACAGCTCGTCGGCGGTGGCCGAGGATCAAGAACTCCCCGCGAGCAGCTGTGTGCCGGAATGCCGCGCGATGCGAACTGTCTGCCGAACTTCCGCTCCCGCACGCTGAATCGACAGCCGCCTCGCATCGATGCATGGCCGCCGCAGCGGATGACCCACGGACCCCAAACGACGGTTATGTCAGGCATGGACGCGTCCAGTCGTCCGGCTGGGAGCGGCAAATGCCGTGAGCCTCACCCCGAGCGGCCGGTGATCCAAATGCAAGGCAACCATCAAACTGGCCCGTCCAAGGAGCGCCACACCTCGCTCGACCTGAATGGCACACGACGGAGCGTCTGGCCCTGCGCCTTGATCGCTGCCGGCTTGGGGTTGGCGAGCGCCGGCTGCAGTTCACTCTTGAGCGAAGGCTCCGCCACCGCCGCCGGTGTGGCCGGCACCGCGGTGGCGGCGACCGTCACCAGGAACCCGGCAGTCAGCGCCGGCATCGGCCTGGGAGTCCTGGCGGTAGCTCAGGCAGGCGTCAGGGCGGTCGAGAGGGACTACCACGGCCATCAGCAAGACCTGATCGCAGGAATCGCCGGCGAGCTTCCTGTCGGACAAGTCGCGCCCTGGCAGAGCAGGCACTTCGTGGAGCTCGAGCCCGACGAGTCTGGAAAGGTCACGGTCAGTCGTGTCATCAGCGCGACCGGACTGAGTTGCAAGGAAATTGTCTTTTCCGTCGACCACACGAACGACTCGGCCACGGTGAGTTCGTTCTATGTCGCGACCATCTGCAAAGACTCGCTCAAGTGGCGATGGGCGACTGCGGAGCCGGCGACGGCGCGCTGGGGCAACCTTCAATGATCCGCCGAAGGAGTGGCTGGGTTCCGATGGCGTTGCTTGCAGCCGCGCTCGCGGGATGCAGCTCCATCGGGGGCATTGCCGGTGCGGTGGCAGGCACGGCCACCGGCACGTTCAGCAGCAATCCGGCAGTCGGTCTTGCAGTCGGTGTGTCGGTCAAAGCGGGCACGGACGCGACCATGAGGCGCGTGTTTCGGGGCATGCAGGCTGACGAACAGGCTCGCATTGCCGAGGTCGCCGGCAATCTGGATCCGGGCGCCCGACAGCCGTGGAAAGTGCACCACCTCTTCTCCTTTGGCGACGAGGCTGGCGATCTGCAGGTCCTGGGTGGCATCGACAACGCCCTGACCTCGTGCAAGGAGGTGCTGTTCTCCGTGAACAGCGGCAGGAAGGAGGCGCCATCGGCCGAATGGTTCATCACCCCGGTCTGCCGGCAGTCCGACGGCCATTGGCGGTGGGCAGCGTCGGAGCCGGCTACAGGAAGGTGGGGCACGCTCCAGTGACCCAGGTGGCGCGGCGGCGAAAGAATCCTGGGTGCGCTCTGCTCATCCAGAGCATACTCGTCGCTCATCAACTGCAGGCTCAGGCAATGAACTGCAATCTTGAGGGGGCGCTCCAGCTCGCTCACCGCCACGTCGCAGACGGCAGCGGGCTCGTCGATGCGCAATGTGCGCGACTTGCGGCAATGAGGCCGGGAACTCGCGATGCAATATTCGCGAGCGAACTGCTCGCAACGATGAAGTCGGCTCTGGCCGCGTTCACTGCAGACCTGTCGGCACTCGAGGCACGATCGGCGTTCGCGCCCGGTCAGGGCTGACGTGGCCCGGCGTGTCGCTCTCGGAGTGCGTATTGGAATCCGATGGCGACCATCCAGTCAGGATTCGCCGCCGATCGACCAGCCACTCTACATGCGCGCATTGATGAGAAAGCAGTTTCAGCGTCCGGTAACCGGCGTCCAAGGCTGAGTTCAAGCTCTCCACGTCCGCGCCGCTCGTCAGAGTCATCAGCACGACGTTCTCCAGCCTCGTGCAATGCTCGACGGCATCGAGCACCAGCTCGCGCAGGCATCGAAGGTACTCCAGGTCGAATTCATCGTCTTCCATGGCAATCGCAATTGGAACGATGTGGTCAGCAGAGCTTGGATGACGGGAACAACGCCGAGCGACGGCAGTCACCATCGCGTCAATGCTACGCCAGCTTCTGGCGGGTGGCATGCGGCAGGCATCCCCCCGCGTGGCTCTTCGATTCCGCTAAAAGCCGGCCGTCCAGGCTCGGTCTTGCTGACGCCGCACGATCGCATAGGCGCGCAGCGCGTCCACGCTGGGCACGATACCTACCTTCGCGCACCACGCCTTGAATGCGTACGGCTCTAGCTCCAGTGGCTCGTTATGGACCGCCATCTCGCTGGCTTGTTGGCCCGCGGCATTGATGAGCGCCGACCATTCCTGGAAATCTGCTGGAAAGCGCATGTCCAGGCGACACATCTGCGCCATGGCCTCGAAGTCATCCGGCTTGAGAACGATCTGGGAGAGGTCTCGCATCGATTCATTCTAGGACGCGAGGCTCGCTTGGCCGACTGATCCGCCGTTCAGCGATCGCCTGCTGGCGGACTCGATTCTGATTCTGCCGGTGGTGACTGCCGGCGATGCTCGGTCGCGCGAACCAGGGCGCTGCGAAGTTCATCAACGCTGCATGGCTTGGTCAGGAAGTCGTCCATGCCGGCCTCGCGAGCGTCGGTGACATTGCTCGCCAGTGCGTTGGCGGTGAGCGCAATGATCGGCAGATGGGGCCGCCCCTCCTGCGCTTCCCGCGCGCGCCATACCCGTGTTGCCTCATAGCCTGAAATGCCGGGCAACATGCAGTCCATCAGGACAGCGTCGTAACACTCGTGGGCTAGGTAGGTCAGTGCATCCTCGCCGTCGACGGCGACATCGCACGTGCAGCCCAGCGAGGCCAGTTGGGCTTCGACGACCGTGGCATTGACGACGTTGTCTTCGGTCATGCACACGATCAACGTGGTCTGTCGCCGCCAGTCCGCCAGGTACAGCGACTCGTCGATGGCCACCGCGACCGAAACCGGAAAGCCCGGCACTTCCCGAGCGACGACATTGACGCGTGAGCGCGCCCGATGGCTGCTGTCCCAGGTCTCGGCCGACGGCGCCGACGATTCGCCCGCAGGCCCGAATCGACGCTGGCTCGCCATTGCACGGCTGCGGTCGCAGCGTCTTCGTCGTGCAAGACGCGCAGCCAACCCAAGCCAAGAAGATCGTTCGGCGGCACATTGCTCTGCGGCTTCCGAATATCAACGTTCGTAAAGCTGCCAACCGTCTTGATACTCATGCGTTTGAGTAGGCAATGCCCAGCCACTCCCTTTGGATTCCAAAATGATCAAGCGCCTCTCGTTGTCCCTCTTCTCAATTGCGGCCCTGGCTTTGGCACTGTCGGGATGCGGGGGTGGTAGCGTCGATGTTGGGGTCACTGTTCCCGTCGCGCCGCCGCCAGCCGACTTCGACGTCACCGCCATGATCAATGGCGCTCCGTTGGCCAATCTGGACGTTTTTCCCGGGGAGTCTCAAACCGTCTCCGTGGTTGCGGGCGACGCATTCGAGCTCGACACCAACGGCCCGGTCTTCTGGGACTTCTCGGCTGGCGGGAGTGCAGATATCCCGGCCACCCCGGGCGCCACAGTGGTCTATGGAGGTGCTAGCCTCAATGAAGCGGCCGTTGGTGATACCCACTTGGTGCTGTCGACAGCATCGACGGCCCCTGCGGGCTCTTCCATTCCGATCACCATCTACGTCACGTCACAGCGTGACTCCTCTCAGGTCGCGACCATTGATCTCCTGGTGACCAACTGAGCGATGTCGTCTTAGCCGTGCGACGCAATGGACGACGTCCTCAAAGCCTTCCCGATTGCGGTCGGACGCGAAGGCCAGCTTGTGGCCGATTACGGCGCGTGGCGTCAGCGCTTTGCCAAGATTTCAAGGCTGTCTGCCCGCCTCGCTCGCTCCTCCACCTGACAAAGCTGGGCGGTGAGGCGATCCTGGCTCCCGCTGTAGTCGTCGGAGTCGTAGAGAAATCCGCATTCCCCTTCGATGTACGCAAGCCATTCCCGCTGCACTCTTCGGAGTTCGTCAGCCTTCTTTGCAGAGAGCTTCGCGAGCAAAGCCTTGTAGGCGGCATTCAACCGCACATCCTGCGCTCGAACTCGGAGCTCAAGCAGTCCATCAGAGCCGGTGTTTCACTGTTGGCCCGAGCTTCGCAGCGCCTGTATTCGACGCTCAAGCCTTGATCGGCCGACCAGGAAGGCGACGCAGCCGAGGTCAATGCGATGGCGATGTCTCCGAGCTATCGCAGATCAAGCTCAACGCCATCGCGAGACAATTGAACGAGCGACCCAGGAAAACGCTCGGCTTCCAAACCCCGGCTGAGATGTTCAGCCAATGTGTTGCGTTGACCGGTTGAATCCGCCGTCGACGGACGACCTGATGTCAGGAGACAAGACCGCTCTAAGCGCTGAAACAGCGATAGGCGGCTGTGCACGGCATAGCCGACCTCGAGCGACTTGATGATCAGTCTGCGCCCGACCCGTTCTGGCCTTGCCTACCGCTGCCTCGGAAGCATGCAAGTCGTCATGCCGGGGGACGGCCCTCATCCGTTGTCGCTCCCGCAGCCGATGCCGCCTCATCCTGATAGCGTATGGTTTACCTCCATAGCAGAATTCGCGTGGTCGCAGCCTTGGGTGCCTGCCAGCAGTCGACGCTTCTGCCAGGCAGAAGCCACATTGAAGCGAATGGCTTTCTGGAGAGGTTTGAGGCGCATAGCGAAACCGCGCAGGGTCGCCACGACTTCACCCTGCCATACTGCGGCTCGATCGATGTATCGAGGCCAATGCAATGAACGACGACGACGAGACCGTACTTCTCAACGCGGCCCATTACAAGGCGCTGATCCCAATCGTGAATTGTGTGCGTTCGCGGGGTATGGCGCGCGACGAAGCTTGGTTGTTCGCTGGCGCGCTGCTGCAATACACCGCGAACGGCAAGATCGATCGCCTCATCATGAAGCACACTGCTCCGCTCAGCGATGAATTTTTCACCGGCAAGGTAGGCACGATTAACCAGGAACTGCGCAGCGGCCGCCGATCCGAAGGCATGGACGGGCTAATCGAACTCTTCACTCGCGGCCTGGGCCTGCTACCGGATTACATCCCTCCAAGAGGTCAGATACCGACCCGCATGATGGAGCCATACGAGGACATTGATGCGCACTATGCAGTGGGGAAAGTGCTCATCATGGCGGAGGTTGGCAGCGTCGGGAAGGTGAAGCCGCCCAGTGATTCACAGTATTACAAACGGCGCTACCGGCTCGAATTCGATGGCGGTCTGAAGGACATCTCGAATCTCAACGCGGCGCAGCAGGAGGTGCTTTATGCCCCGGGCAGTCACTACCGCGTGGAAGCGATCCGCGACGGTAAGGTCAAGGATAAGAAAGGGATTGCCGGATCGCCGCAGGCACATCGGCATATCACGTTGAAATTCCTTCGGGCCGACTCACCCGAGGTAAGGAACACCGCTCCCACCGACCTGATCGACTTGCGCCAGTAGCGGTCGTACCCGACTTCCGCTTCTGGCCGGGTCGCGACTTGGTCAGCGTCGGCCTGGCGCTGAGGCGCGCCACCCGAGGGCGGCAGCTATGAGCAGCATAGCCGACAGTGGTCGACGCCGGCGACCAGGCCCCGAGCTGGCCCGCCGAAGTCAGTGGCGGCATCCGATGGGTCGGCAGACAGCATATTTTCGGCCTCGGCCCCCGCCACCCCAATGAATGGGCTTTAACGACTCTGCATGGCGACGACAGCCAGCACCGCGTCGACGACCGCTTGAGGCCTTTCGAGATGGACATCATGGCCGGCGCCCGGCACGACATAGTCGACCCCCTGACTGGACAGCGCCGCAATCTCCTCGTGCGACTTCAGCATCTCGTCCTCATACGCCTTGTTCATCGCAGACTGCGGCCTGCCGGGGACCATGTACGGGCTGACGCCGCGCGTAAGGTAGACCAGCGGGAGGCTGCCGAAGGATTTCCGCGCCGCGCGGAGTTGCGCAGCAGTCGCGCCGTCTTCGTTGTCGCGTTCCGATCCAATCGCATCCATGACCGTAGGGCTGCGGCGGTGGTCGCGGACAACCGGCCACAGGATGGGCCCGAACGTCGCCGCATCATCGCCGACACAGTCGTTCCACGCCACGTCGCCTTCGTGGAGGCCGGCTTTCGCGGCTCTGTGGCAGCCTTCGAAGTAGGTCGTCATCTCCTTGTGGATCTCGGATATCTTGCCATTCAGCACGCGATCTCCGCGGGCCGTGGCGTCTTCATGGTACGTATCGACCAGCACCATGCCGCCGACCTCGCGCGGATAGGTATAGGCGTAGAGCTGAGACACCAAGCCGCCATATGAATGCCCAACCAGGATGACAGGGATCGGGAGGTGCGCGGCGCGAATCAGTGCGTGAAGGTCTTCGACTGCATTGGCGGCCGTGCCTGGGCGGGTGGCTGGATCGCTGAACCCATACCCGGCGCGATCATAGACACAAGCGCGCGTATGGCGCCCCACCGCGGGCTGGACGTATCGCCAGTCCCAGGACTGTTCGCCAGTGCCTGCGTCGAAGATTACGGTCGGTCCGCTGTCGCCGCGACAGTACAGATTCAGGTGCCTGCCTTGCCCAATGTCGACACGTTCATGCGCGACCGCAAAGTTGGCGGATTCGGGCGCGAGGGCCAACGGTAATCCGCTCTGCGCGGAAACGGTGGTTGGCGTCGCCCCGATCGAAACGACGGTCGCGGCGAGCAGGTGAAGACTTGAAGAACGCTTGAACATGCACAGAATCGATGAAGGTGGAGACGGATCTTAGTGAAATGTTCTGCGTCTGAAGAGTCGAGCCGCAATGGGAACTCGGTAGGCGGTTGGCCACAGAGCCGTCCTTCACAATGGTCGGCTCATAGCCGACTCCGGAGCCTTGCATCGCTCATGCCTGTGCGACGTCAGCGGACTGCCAGACCACGAAGCGATCATTGGCAGTCGACCCCATGGCTCGAATCAGCGCTTCGTTGTTGAAGTCCTTGAGTCTGGCCTGCATCGCACCGAGCAACTCTTTCGCGCCAATCGCCTCGGAGGGGTAGACGACCTCGACTCGTTCTTGCGAATGCAGCCCCCAGAAAACATCATCAACCACTGGGCCTTCGTCTGTCGTCGTGATCCCAACCTTGGTCAGTGCGTTCCAGGCTATCGAACGACGCTCGCCGTTCCCGTACCGCACCGTGATCGTTGAGTCGTCGAAGGAGACTTGAACTTTCGATGCCCCTGGATCGTCGCCCGTTGATGACCGAAGGGCATGGAACACATAGAGCGCGGCGCCGCACAGAAAGACGACGCCCACCACCGTGCTCTTTGGCTCCGAGGCCGCGAACTGAGGGAAGGCAATGGCGAGACAAACTGCGGCCAATGCGATGCTCTTCCAGCGAATCTTCCTCACACTCACCGCGTTCCTCCGCGCCCGTATGCAGTCATCGATGAACAGCCGCTTCTGGCCGTGTCCCGCCTGAATCTTATGTGCGCAGATCAGAAGAGATCTGCCATCAGATCCAGTACCTTATCAGGTTGGGTCAGGAGGAAGCGGTCCGCTGGGACGTGATCGCCCATTGCCACGTTGAAGACCTTTTCTGAATACCACTGCCCCGAATAGGACGTGTGACGCGCGTTGACACGCAACCGCACGTAACCCCCAGGCCCCAAGATCGGACCATCGGTCACTGGAACGCGGGGCGGTTGACCGCCGTAGGGGGTTCCAGTGAGCCCTAGCTGAATGCTGCCGTCGTGCCTTTTGACGATACGCAGTTCGCCTTCAACGCCAGGCACAGCCCGCTTCACCTCGACCTTTATGGGCTGTGGGGCGAAGTTGTCTTTCCACTCGACGAGTCTATGGTGCTGAACGACGTAGGTGTCAGTCTCTCCCGAGAGGCTGAACTGCCTGGGAAGGCTGGCACGCTCATTGGCCCTTGGCGAGCCACGAGTCGCCTTGGTCCAAAGAATCTCTACGATCTGAACAACTATGCCCATTTGAGTTCGCCCTGTGACGTCGCCCGTGCCTGCATCCCGAAAGCCGACTTCGGCGAATGGCTGCATCTGGCCGACATGCGCCTTCGCAGATGAGAGTTGCCCGACGCGCGCCTTCAACGCGGCGGAAGTCTTCCAACATTGAAGTCGTAGACCCCGCCAGATCGATGGCCCGCCGGCTCCGATCGGCCACCGTCGGTGCGCTGCATGAGAGGAACGGGTAGAACGCGAAAGCCTGATCGCCGCGCAGGTGACGCGTCTCGTCCTGCCAGCCCGGCCACCGGAGATCCTCGTAGTATTTAGCGAGGTCGCCATTGAAGCACCAGGCAAGGAAGTCCGAGTACTCCAGTTCGGTACTCCCCCACGTGAGCGAGTCGGGCGCGAAATGGCAGACACCTGCCGGTGTGCACAGCCAAGCCTCCGCCGTCGATCGCGAAGAATCCGCCTACAACGTCGTCGGCAACCAAGAGAAATGGCGGCGACTCGCCAGCCGAGGAGCAGGAGCGTCCCAGGTTCCAGCTAGGCGATGAGCGCGCCAGCCGCGGGTGACCGGCTCCGAGGACGCGGATCCAGCAGTGGTCGATGAATAGGCCACCGCGCTCCCTTGGTCATCTCGGAACGTCTTGTGGCATCGCCTCTTAAACCGGCACCAGACTGGCACGGCGCGCTAGCCAAGAAAAAACGGCTTACAGCGATATCACTGTAAGCCGTTGATTCTTCTTCTTAATTTTGGTGGGCCCTGAGTGACTCGAACACTCGACCTACGGATTAAGAGTCCGCTGCTCTACCAACTGAGCTAAGAGCCCGAAATTCTCGGTTGCGGTTATCGCTGTGTCGCGATTACTGCAGCCTTAAATTCTACTTCGATTCCTGCCTGCTGTGCAAGCAGAAATTTTCGTGATCTTCCGGAAGTTCCGACTCGTCCGCTGCGTCCTGCAGTGCATCGGGCAAGGTGGTGGGTTGTACAGGACTTGAACCTGTGACCAACGGATTAAAAGTCCGCTGCTCTACCGACTGAGCTAACAACCCGTTTCCGGTAGAGCCAGAAATTCTAGCACGCGCTCTGCACTTTCTGCAACGGGGTGTGCGGACGCATCGCGTCGGCCCCGCTCCGATGGGCCGCGCGCGTCACTTGAGCAGTTGCGCGATGACGTCGCCGGCGGCGGCCATGCCGAAGCTGGCGGTGACGACGACGGTCGATCCGTAGCCGTGGCAGTTCAGCGAGTTGTCGCGGCGGGCGGTGGACGGGACGTCGTCGCCGACTTCGCAGACGGCGTCCTCCGGCTCGGGCTCGGCCACGCTCTCGCGCGAGAAGACGCAGCGCACGCCCATCCTGCCGGTGCGCGGCGCGCCGTGCTGCGAGCGCAGGCGCTGGCGCAGGCTGGCCAGCAGCGGATCGTGCGTGGTGGCATGCAGGTCGTCGATCTCGATCTTCTCGGGGCGCTGCTTGCCGCCGGCCGCGCCGCAGGTGACGAAGGCGACGCGCTGGCGACGCGCCCAGGCGGCCACCGCCAGCTTGGCCTTGGTCTGGTCGCACGCGTCGATGACGGCGTCGACCTCGATGGGCAGCAGACCGGGCCAGTTGTCCGGGTCGACGAACTCCTCGATGCAGTGGACGACGCAGCCCGGGTGGATGTCGGCGATGCGGCGCGCGAGCGCGTCGGCCTTGGACATGCCCAGCGTGGCGCCGAGCGCCTGGATCTGGCGGTTGACGTTGGATTCGGAGACGTGGTCGAGATCGATCAGCACCAGCTGGGCGACGCCGCTGCGCGCCAGCGCCTCGACGGCCCAGGAGCCGACGCCGCCGAGGCCCACGACGGCCACGCGCGCCGCGCGCACGCGCGCGTACCCGCGCGAGCCGTACAGGCGCTTGAGACCGCCGAAGCGGCGCTCGAGGTCGGCGTCGTCCGCCGCGATGACGGGCGAGGTCACCGCGGGAACGTCGCCCACGGCGGTCACTTCAGCGACTTCAGCCGATCGCGGCCGGCCGTCGCCGCTTCCGACTTCGGGTACGTCTTGATCAGCTCGCCGAGCGTGGTGCGGGCCGCCTTGATGTCCTTCAGCTCGATCTGGCAGTTGGCGATGGCCAGTTCCGCCTCGGGCGCGCGCGCATGGTCCGGCGCGGCCGCGATGAAGGCCTTGAAGGTGGCGATGGCGCCCTTGAAGTCGCGGTTGCCGTACTGCGCGTTGCCCAGCCAGTAGCGCGCCAGGTCGGCGTAGCCGCTGCCCGGCCAACGGCGCAGGAAGTTGTTCAGGGCCGCCTGCGCCTTGTCGAAGTCCCCGGTGCGCAGCGTGGCCGTGGCCGCGTCGTAGGCCTGCACTTCCTCGGGGTCGGCCGAGAAGGTCTTGCCGTCGAGGTTCACCTGCTGGGGCTCCACGCGCTTCAGGCGCTCGTCGACCCCCTGGGTGATGTTCTTCTGCTGGCGCTGGACGTCGGACAGGTCCTTGGCCAGCTGCTCGTTCTGTCCGCGCAGCTGGGCCATCTGCTGGCGCAGCTGCTCGTTCTGGTTGGACAGGTCCAGCAGCGCGTTCTGCAGTTGCTGCAGCTGCTGTGCGTACTGCGAGCCCTGCGACTTGCTCGCGTCCTCCAGCTGGGAGATGCGCGTGCGCAGGTCGATGATGGCGCGGCGCGCCTCGTCGTCGTCGAACAGGCCGGCGTGCGCGTTGCCGCCGACGACGAGCAAGGCGGCCAGCGCGCAGGCACGGCGCACGGCCGTGAACGCGCGCGGGCGGCGCGACGCTTCCGGGAACGTCACGGCCGCGGACATCACTTGCTGCGCAGTTCGACGCGGCGGTTCTTCGCCCACGCCGACTCGTCATGGCCGTCGACCGCCGGACGCTCCTTGCCGTAGCTCACCGCTTCCAGCTGCGAGTCGCCCACGCCCAGCACCTTCATCTGCTGGACGACGGCTTCGGCGCGCTTCTGGCCCAGGGCCAGGTTGTATTCGCTGCCGCCGCGCTCGTCGGTGTGGCCTTCGGCCACTTCCTTGGCGCTCGGGTTGGCCTTGAGCAGCTTGGCGTGCGCCTCGACGATCGGGCGGAACTCGTCCTTGACGACGTAGCTGTCGAAGTCGAAGTAGATGACGCGATCGAGCGTGATGGGCACGACCGGCTGGCTGCTCATGTCGGTCTTGGCGACGGTGTCGCCGCTGGGCTGGGTCGTGGTGGTGGTCTGGGACGTGACGTCCTTCTTCTCCACCTCGACCGGCTTGCTGCTCATGTCGGTGCTCGCCACGGTGTTGCCGCTGGGCT